>DATCCI010000690.1:0-5547 GCA_036511415.1 Acidimicrobiia bacterium | reverse complement strand
CGGGAAACACAGCGACGCCTCGACCCAGTTCATCTCCATGTCGTCGATGCGGGCCTTGGGGTCGTAGCACCCGGGCCGCATCTCGTCGTAGGTGATGGGCGACATCGTCATGTCGTCCCGGTCGAACCCGACGGCGGCGACGTGGCGCTTGTTGATGTAGACGAGGTCCTCGTAGATCCAGCAGTCGGCCTCGGGCCCGTCGGCATCGAACGTCTGCTCGTAGGCGCCCCCGCCGATGTGGCGCATGACGCCGATGCCTCGGCGTTCGACGTGTGGACCGGCGTCGCGGTATCTCGCCGGGAGCCACCGCTCGAAGAGGTGCGCGGGCTCGACGACGTGATCGTCGACGCTGATGATCTTCGGCAGCTCCGCGGCCATTTGCACAGCTCCTGGCGAGATCGGAAGGTGTGGAGATCCTAGGGAGGGTCTCGAGCTCACCGCCGCTCGCACCTCGAGTCGAGGCTCCGGAACGCCCCGCCTGCGCGCGCTCGTAGACTGCCCGCTTCGTGGAACTGCGTTACTCGGACGCCGACGAATCGTTTCGTGCCGATCTGCGCGCGTGGCTCGACGCGGCGCTTCCGGCGCTCGCGCCCCAACCGCCGCGCGACTCGTGGCCCGAACGGCGCAAGTGGGACACCGATTGGCAGCGGCGCCTGTTCGACGCCGGCTACGCAGGTCTGCACTGGCCGAGGGAGTACGGCGGCCGCGGCGCCTCGCCCACCGAGCAACTCATCTTCTACGAGGAGACGGCCCGCGCCCGCGCGCCGTACGTAGGCGTCAGTTTCGTCGGCACCTTGCACGCGGGCCCGACCCTCATCGAGGAGGGAACCGACGAGCAGAAGGCCACACACCTGCCTCGGATCCTGCGCGGGGACGAGGTGTGGTGCCAAGGTTTCTCCGAGCCCGGAGCGGGCTCCGATCTCGCGTCGCTGCGCACGCGCGCCGAGCGCGACGGCGACGACTACGTGCTGAACGGCCAGAAGATCTGGTGCTCCTTCGGCCAGGTCGCCGACGTGGGCGAGTTCCTCGTGCGCACCGATCCCGCCGCGCCGAAGAACCGCGGCATCTCGTGGCTCATCCTCCCGATGGATCTGCCCGGTATCGAGGTGCGCCCGCTCAAGACCGTGCTCGGAAGCTCGGAGTTCGCCGAGGTCTTCCTCAACGACGTGCGCGTCCCGGTCGCGAATCGAGTCGGTGCCGAGAACGACGGGTGGCGTGTCACCAACGTCACGTTGAAGTACGAGCGGGGAACCGCGTTCGTGAGCGAGCTGGTCGATTCGATCCGACTCTGCGAGGACCTCGCGCGACGCGGGTCGTCCCTTCCGGGGAACACCGCGATCGAGCTGGGTCGTTGTATTTCCGAGTTCGACGCGCTGTGGGCACTCACGAAGCGCAACGTCTCCCAATCGGCCCGCGGAGCGACCGGAGCGGGAGCGATGGTCATGAAGCTCGCATACTCCGAGGCGCGTCAACGCTTCGGCGAGGTATGTCTGCGCGCCCTCGACCGGGATGCATTGCACGTCGACGACAACGAGTACGTGGAAGAGCGATTGCGCACGCTGGCGCTCACGATCGCCGCGGGATCGTCGCAAATCCAACGCAACATCATCGGCGAGCGCGTGCTCGGCCTGCCCAGGGAGCCTCGCTAGTGGACCTCGATCTCTCCGACGACCAGATCGCGCTGCGCGACGGCATTGCGTCGATGCTCGCGGCGCGTGTCCCGATGGAGCGCGTGCGCGCCGGGTTCGACCGCTCGTTGTTCGAGCAGCTGGCGCAGTCCGGCGTGTTCTCCCTGCGCGCCGACGGCTTCTCCTGGGCCGATTGCGTCGTGGTCTTCGAGCAGCTCGGCCGGTACTGCGTGCCGGGTCCACTCGTTCCCTCGCTGTTGCTCGGCGACGGCCGCATCGCCGGCGTCGCAGGCGACGCGCCGCCGATCTGGATCGAGCATCTCGACGCGCTCGACGTGCTGCTGGTGGACAGGGGCGGACAGATGCAATCCGTCGACCCGCGCGCCGTCGACGCGCAGCGCTCTCCGTGGCCGCTCGATCCGTGCACACCGGTCGCGCGGGCCGAGCGGCTTCCCGCGGGCACGCCGATGGAGGTCGACACCGACCCCTGGAACCTCGCCGGCACCACGCTGACCGCTGCGCTCCAGCTCGGCCTGGCCGACCGTTTGACGGAGCTCGCGGTCGCGTACGCCACCGAGCGCGTGCAGTTCGACCGGCCGATCGGCTCGTTCCAGGCGATCAAGCACCTCCTCGCCGACATGCTCACCCGTACCGAGGTCGCCCGCGCGTCCGTCTACAGCGCGGGTGCGGTGCTCGACGAGGCCGCGGGCGTGTCGACGACGACTCGCCTCGTCCGCGGCGCCAAGGTCGTGGCGGGAGACGCCGCGGTCGCCAACGGCAAGGTCGCGACCCAGGTCTTCGGCGGCATGGGGTTCACGTGGGAGGTCGACGTGCACCTGTACCTGAAGCGGGCGTGGGTGCTCGACACCCACTTCGACAGCGCCGACCGCAACGCCGAACTCGTGTGCGCGACGGCCGCCAAGCCACCGGACCGCGCGGTTTCCTGACGCTACTGTCATGTCCATGACGCGGCCGCAGACCACCGTTCTCGCAGCACTCGCCGAGCGCCTGTCCGCCGACCCCGATAGCCCCTACCTCGACTTCTCGTCGGCGGGCGAGAGCGTCGAGCTCACCGCCCGAGAGATGGACCGCGAGTCGAATCGCCTCGCCCACGCGCTGAGAGAGATCGGCATCCTGCACGGTGATCGCGTCGCGACGCTCCTCGAGAACCGCGCGGAACAGGTGATCACATTCTTCGCCGCATTGAAGCTCGGCGCGGTGCAGGTACCCATCAACACCGCCTACAAGGGCGAGTTCCTGCGCCATCAGCTCGCCGACTCCGGCGCGAAGCTGTTCTTGGTGCAGGGCGACTTCGCGTCGCGCGCGGTCGAGGTCGTCGGCGACGACGCGACCCCGGAGCTCACGCACTGCATCACGGTCGATCCGCCTGACGCGGTCATCGACGCGCGTCCCACGGTCACCTGGCAAGACGCGCTCTCCGCCGGGAGTGACGCTCCGGTTGCCGACGTCACGGTGCGCCCTTCTGATCTCGCGTGCTTCATCTACACCGCGGGGACGACAGGTCCGTCGAAGGGCTGCATGCTTTCGCACAACTACATCGTGAGCCTGGCCGATCAGATCGCGCGCGCCTGGCAGCGCCGTCCCGACGACGTCATCTTCACGCCGCTGCCGCTGTTCCACTTCAACGCGATCTCGGTGTGCGTCGTCGGAACGTTGCTGGTCGGCGGGCGCGCCGCGATCGAGCGCCGCTTCTCGGTGAGCAACTTCTGGCCCGAGATCAAGCGCACCGATGCCACGATGGTGAGCATGCTCGGCTCGCCCGCGATTCTCATCGCCAACGCCGAGGACCACCCCGATCAACAGGGCCACCGGCTGCGTCTGTGCGCGGCCGCGCCGATGCCGCCCGACACCGATCGCGCGTGGCAGGAGCGGTTCGGGTGCAAGACGTTCAGCGCCGGGTACGGCCTGACCGAGGCGTCGTTGATCTCGATGCTCGATGCGGGCGAGCCGAACAAGCCGGGTGCGTCGGGCAAACCGAACCACCACGAGTTCGACGTCCGCCTCGTCGACGACGATGACGTCGAGGTCGCGAGCGGCGAGGTCGGCGAGATCGTGTGCCGGCCGAAGGGTCCGAACCTCATGTTCGCGGGCTACTGGAATCGTCCGGACGCCACCGTCGCCGCGACCCGCAATCTCTGGTTCCACACCGGCGACCTCGGGCGCATCGACGAAGACGGCTACATCTATTTCGTCGACCGCAAGAAGGACGCGCTCCGCCGACGGGGCGAGAACATCTCGAGCTTCGAGATGGAGAAGGTGCTGTTCGGGCACTCCGCGATCCGCGACGCGGCGGTGCACGCGGTCGCGAGCCCTCTCGGTGAGGATGACGTCAAGGTGACGGTCGTGCTGCAAGAGGGCGCGACGATCACCGAAGAGGAACTGTGCCGCTGGGTCGCCGAGCGCGTGCCGTTCTTCGCGATCCCGCGTTACGTGGAATTCCGTACCGACCTGCCTCGCAACCCGGTCGGGCGCGTGCTCAAGTACCAGCTGCGAGAAGAGGGACACACCCAGCACACCTGGGACCGCGAGGCCGCCGGCGTCACCTTCGAGCGCCGCTGACGTACGGGTGCCGCCGACCCGTGGCGCGCGGGGCATAGGGTCCTGCGCGGTGGTATCCGCTCGGCGCCGGCTCCGCGAAACCCGATCCTTGCGGGGCCTCGGCGCGGTGCTCGTCGCCGCTTCGGTGGCGATCGCGGCGTGTTCATCGGGTCATTCGGGGTCGACGGCGACAGCGACGTCGACCACGACCGGGCCGCGGCCGAGTGGTGCGGTTACGTCGACGACGACCAAGACGAGTTCGGGCGACGCTGGTATCCACGTCATCAAGCACGTCGTGGTGATCATGCAGGAGAATCGGTCGTTCGATACGTACTTCGGCACGTTTCCGGGTGCCGACGGCATTCCTGCCGCGAACGGCAAGTTCACCGTGTGTCTCCCGAATCCGGCGACCAAGGCGTGTGATCTGCCGTTCCACGATGTGGCCGACGTCAATGGCGGCGCGGACCACGGGAACGCCGCGGCGATCGCAGACGTTCACGGCGGCAAGATGGACGGATTCGTCGCGCGGGCCGAGCAGAGCACCCGGGGTTGTGCGGTCGTCCAGGACCCGGTGTGCGCGCACAGCAACAGTCCCGACGTCATGGGCTATCACGACGCGCGCGAGATCCCGAATTACTGGACGTACGCGCACGACTTCGCGCTCGACGACCACATGTTCGAGCCGGTCGCGTCGTGGAGCCTTCCCGACCATCTCTACATGGTCTCCGCGTGGTCGGCGTCGTGCTCGTCGGCGGCGCCGTCGAGTTGCAAGAACAACATCGTCGGGCCCTACACGCCCGTCCAGCAGCAGCGCTTCGTGAACCGGGCGATCGCGACGGGCACTGCACCCGTCCAAGACGCGTGGACCGACGTGACCTACCTGCTCTATAAGCACAAAGTCAGCTGGGGCTACTACATCGAAGACGGGAGCGAACCCGATTGCGAGGACAGCGCGGCGACCTGCCCGCGCAAAGCACAGAGCTACAAGACGCCGGGTATCTGGAATCCACTGCCGCTGTTCACCGACGTGCAAAAGGACGGCCAGATCAAGAACGTTCGGCCGGTGAGCGCATTCGTGAGCGCGGCGCGGGCCGGGAAGCTCCCCGCGGTGTCGTGGATCACGCCCAGCCAGGTCAACTCCGAGCATCCGCCCGCGAGCGTGCACGAGGGTCAGGCATGGGTGACCAACCTGATCAACAGCGTGATGAGCGGACCCGACTGGGACAGCACCGCGATCTTCTTGTCGTGGGACGACTGGGGCGGCTTCTACGACCATGTCGCGCCGCCGACCGTCGACCAGAACGGCTACGGGCTCCGGGTCCCGACGATGGTGATCTCCCCGTACGCCAAGCAAGGCTTC
>DATCCI010000689.1:0-2540 GCA_036511415.1 Acidimicrobiia bacterium | reverse complement strand
GGCGGCGGTGGCGGTGGTGGTCGGGCCACCAATGGCACGCAGAGCTCCGTTTCGCAGCTCACCATGAAAGACGTCAGTGCCCTCGGCGACAAGAGCCAGGCGCCCGACCTCGCCGCGGTCGCGCCCGTCCTCAGCGAGCCGTCGGTTACCGCGACCTACGCGGGCGCCACCTATTCCCCCAGCCAGTTCGTCGGCACCACCGCCGACTACCTCTCGATCCGCGACTACACCGTGGCCGACGGCACGGCGTTCACGAGCGCCGACGTGACGAGCCGCAACCGGGTCGCGCTGCTCGGTCAGACCGTGGTGACGAACCTGTTCGGTACACAGAACCCGGTCGGTGCGACGGTGCAATTCAGCGGCATCGACTTCAACGTCATCGGCGTGCTGGCGCCCAAGGGCAGCAACGGGCAACAAGATCAGGACGACATCGTCATCACGCCGATCACCGCGGTGCAGGACACCCTGGCCGGCGCGAACGCGCCGTTGTCGCAGATCACGATCGAGGCGAAATCACGCGGTGCGATGTCGGCCGCCGCCGACGAGGTCACGACGGTGCTGCTCGGCACCCATCACATCTCCGATCCGACGGCCGCCGACTTCCAGGTGCTCAACCAGGCCACGCTGCTCTCGACGGCGAGCTCGACCAACAGTGTGTTCACGGTGCTGCTCGGCGCGGTCGCGGCGATCTCGCTGCTCGTGGGCGGGATCGGCGTGATGAACATCATGTTGGTGACGGTGACCGAGCGCACGCGCGAGATCGGGATCCGTAAGGCGATCGGCGCGCGCCGCTCCGACATCCTCGGGCAGTTCCTGGTCGAGGCGATCCTGCTGAGCCTCTTGGGTGGCATCGCGGGGGTGATCCTCGGGTTGGTCGGCAGCCGGTTCAGGATCGTCGGGGTCACGCCCGTCGTCGCGTGGTATTCCGTCGCGCTCGCGTTCGGCGTCGCGGTGGCAGTGGGTCTGTTCTTCGGTCTCTATCCCGCGAACCGCGCCGCCTCGCTGCGCCCCATCGAAGCATTGCGTCACGAGTGACGCGTCAACGTTTGATCGAGGCACGTTTGATCGAGGAGCGATTGCAATGACCGAGGTACCTTCGATGACCGACCTCCCGGCGCCGCCGTACGAAGACGACGGTGGCGACGAGCCCGAGTTCCGGCCGCGGCCGCGCCGGCGCGCCCATCTGCTGACGTTCGTCCTCGCGGGCGCGCTGCTCGTCGGGGCGGGCTTCTACGGCGGCGTCCTGCTGCAGAAGCACGAAGACCACGGGAGCACGAGCGCGAGCGCGGCCGGATCCGGCCGCGCCGCGCGCTTCGCCGGGGCCTCGGGAGCCAGCGGGGCCAGCGGAGCCACGGGCGCCAGCGGAGCAACGGGCGCCGGCGGCGGCGGAGGTCGCTTCGGGGGTATCGGCGGCTTCGGCGGCGGCGCCGGAGGCGGCTCGGCGGTGGCGGGGACGGTCAAGCTCGTCGACGGCACGAACGTCTACGTGACCGACACCAGTGGCAACGTCGTGAAGGTGACGACGAACGGGAGCTCGCAGCTCACGAAGACCGATCCGGCCACGACCAAGGACGTCGCCCCGGGTGATGTCGTCACCGCCCGCGGCACCGCGAACAGCGACGGCTCGTACACAGCGACGTCCCTCGTCATCATCCCTTCGAGCGCGAGTGCCGCCACTCCCGGCGGCTGACCAACCTCCTCTTCTCGGCGAGCGCGTGCGGTGGAATTCCGGCCGTGGGGCCGGGAATGGGGCGGCGGAGTGGGGCGTTGTACGGCCCGCTATGCCTCGTCTCTCGCTGAATATGCCCCAGACCGATTGGTTCGACGACGCGGCTTGTCGCGATGCCGGCACCGACGTCTTCTTTCCCACGTCGGAGGCACAGGCGACCGAGGCGAAAGCGATCTGCGCGGTGTGCCCGGTGCGCGAGGAGTGTCTGGAGCACGCGCTCGAGACCCGGCCCGGCGACGGCGTCTGGGGCGGTCTCACGGCGACCGAGCGGCACCGGCTGATCCGGCGCCGACAGAAGGCGGCCCGCAAGGCGCGCGAAGCGCGTCCCGCCGCCTGACGCTCAGGCGGCGTCGCTCTCCGATACCTCACGCTGCGCTCCGGGTGCGCCGTCACCGCGGCCACGCGCCGAGGAGATGTCGCGGGCGCCCGGACGGTCGGGCGGGGGCGGCACGGGGCTCCGTGCCCTGGTCGCGAACATCGTCACGATCGCCGACACGACCGTGACGGCGGCCCACGCGATCGCGAGCGCGAGGAAGTAGCGGATCGCGGCGTCGGTGATCTCGATGTCCCCGGTCATCGTTTCGCGCAGGGTCGGCAACCACAGCGCGAGCGAGATCGCGAGGCTGATCCCGAAGGTGAAGCCGGGATCGACGCTCGGACGGTTCATTTCGCGCCGTTCGAGATGTGCGCCGGGCTCGGTTCGAGCAAGAGCTGGCCTTCCGCGGTGCGATCTTCCCGGCACGCGACGGCGGGGCGTCCCCGCCCCACCCGGTGACGAGTAGAGATCGGCGCTCGGACGGCGAACTTGAGC
>DATCCI010000688.1:0-5744 GCA_036511415.1 Acidimicrobiia bacterium | reverse complement strand
CGGGAAACGCGTCGAGCAGCGACTCCGCGACGAACCGCTCGGGCACGAGGTCGGCGCGCAGCCCCCGCCGCGCCAGCGCGGCCGCCGTTCCGGGCCCGATCACCGCGATCCGAGCCGCGGCGAGCGCCCGAGCATCGAGGTCCGAGGGCGCGAGACCACGGTCGAAGAACGCGTCGACGCCGTTCGCCGACGTGAACACGATCCACCGCAACTCTGCGAGGTCGGGCAGCGTGAAGTCGATCGGGGCGATACGGATCGTGGGCAGCTCGAGCACGTTCGCGCCGAGTGCGACGAGCCGGGCGCGCAGCTCGCTCGCCTGCTCGCGTGCCCGCGTGACGACGACGGTCCGGCCGAACAACGGACGAGTCTCGAACCACGAGAAGTCGAGTGCCGCGACGTCGCCGACGACGATCGCGCTCGGCGACTCGACGCCCGCGTCGGCGATCGTGGCGAGCGTCGCCCGCACGGTGTGCTGATCGGAACGGGTACCGAAGCGCACTGCAGCGACCGGTGTGGTCTCGTCGCGGCCGCCGGCGATCAGCGCCTTCGCGATCTCGGCGACGCGACCCGCGCCCATGAGCACCACGATCGTGCCGCCGACGCTCGCGAGCACGTCCCAGCGCGTATCGCTCGCCTCCTTCGTCGGATCCTCGTGGCCGGTGACGACGGTGAAGCTCGTGGAGACCCCGCGGTGCGTCACGGGGATGCCGGCGTACGCCGCCGCGGCGATCGCGCTGGTCACCCCGGGCACGACCTCGAACGCAACGCCGGCCGCGATGCAGGCTTCGGCCTCCTCGCCACCGCGCCCGAACACGAACGGGTCGCCGCCCTTCAGCCGAACGACCTCCTGGCCGGCCGCTCCTCGGGCGACGAGCAGGGCATTGATCTCGGCCTGCGTCATCGCCACGTCGCCCGGCGCCTTTCCAACGTCGAAGAGCTCGGCACCGGGGCGTGCGAGCTCGAGCAGCGCGCGCGGCGCGAGCCGGTCGAACACCACGACGTCGGCCACGCGCAGCAGCTCCTCTCCGCGCCGCGTCAGCAGCCCCGGGTCGCCGGGCCCGGCACCGACCAGGTAGACGGTCACGCGACATCCTCCAGGAGCGCGCGCCCACCCTTGCCGTCGAGCAGATCGAGCGCGGCGGTGGCGCCGACGTCGTCGGGATCGTCTCCGGTCACACGAGTCCGCAGGACGATGTGCCCGTCGAGCGACGCGAGGAGGGCGTCGAGGACGATCACTCCCTCGCGGCCGTCGACGTGGGCGAGCGCGCCGCACGGCAGATCGCAGCCCCCGCCGAGCTGCGCGAGGAACGCGCGCTCGGAGTCGACGGCCCGGTGCGCGACCGGATCGTCGAGGGCACGCAGGCGGGCGAGGCTCCGCTCGTCGTCGACGCGGCACTCCGCCGCCAGCGCGCCCTGCGCCACTTGCGGCAGCATCACGCCCGGTTCGAGCACGCCGGCGGCTCGCTCGGCGAGCCCGAGCCGTTCGAGCGCGGCGAACGCGACCACCACCGCGTCGTATCCGAGCTGGTCGCGCTTTTCGAGCCGCGTCGCGATGTTGCCACGCAGAGGCCCGAAGGACAGATCGGGACGCGCCGCCGCGAGCTGGGCCCGACGGCGGACGGAGCCGGTACCGATGCACGCGCCCGAGACGAGCTGTTCGAGCGCGCATCCGACGAGCGCATCACGCGGGTCGGCTCGCTCCGGGATGGTCGCGAGCACGAGTCCCGGTGGTGTCGCGGTCGGCAGGTCTTTCGCGGAGTGCACCGCGACGTCGGCCCGGCCCTCGATGACCGCTTGTTGCACTTCCTTCGTGAACACACCCTGCCCGCCGATCGCGTGCAGCAGGGAGGTCTGGTCGCGATCCCCCGTCGTCGTCACGAGCACGTACTCGACGTCGCGTCCGAGCCGGCCGCCGACACGCTCGGCTTGCCACCGCGCGAGCGCGCTCGCGCGAGTCGCAATCCGGATCACTCGGATTCGACCGTCGGCTCGGTCGGGAGGTCGAACAGCGAGGCGAGGGCGTCGGCGTAGTAGTCGCCGCGTGGTGTTCCCGCGGCGTCCTTCACGCGGACCGTGGGCTCGTGCAGCAGCTTGTTGACCAGACCCTGGGTGATCGCGTCGACCAGGTCGCGGGTATCGGGATCGAGCTTCGCGAGCTTCGCCCGGAACCGTTCGAGCTCACCGCGCCGAGCGTCTTCGGCGAGGTCGCGCAACGCCGTGACGAGGGGCCCGACCTCGCGGGCGGCGCGTTCCGCGCGGTAGCGCTCGATCTCGGCCGCGAGGATGGCGCGTACTTTGCCGATCTCGCCCCGCCGGCGCTCGGCCGAGCGCTGCGCGTACTCCTTCAGGTCGTCGAGGTCGAGCAGCGTCACGTCGGCGACGTCGCCGACGCCGGGATCGACGTCGCGCGGCAGCGCCACGTCGACGATGAGCAACGGTCTGCCGTCGCGGCAGGCCATCACCATCTCGACCATCGCCCGCTCCACGAGGACCTCGGACGAGGCCGTCGACGTCAGCAGGACGTCGGTGTCGACGAGCGTGTCGGCGATGTCGGCCAGCGGGATCGCACGGGCGCCGATGGCGTCCGCAAGGCGTTCGGCGCGCTCCATCGTGCGATTCGCGACGAAGACCTCCGCGACACCCCGCGACCGCAGCGTCGACGCGAGACCGGAACCCATCTGCCCGGCGCCGATGACGAGCACGCGCGCGCCGTCGAGATCACCGAGATGCTCGGCCGCGACGGCAACGGCGGCCGACGGGATCGAGACCGGGTGGCGCGAGATGCCGGTCTCGGTGCGCACCCGCTTGCCGGATTCGACTGCGTGCTTGAACATTCGCGAGAGCAGCTGGGGCGCGGTCTCTTCGCGCACTGCCGTCTGCCACGCGTCACGAACCTGGCCGAGGATCTCGCTCTCACCGACGATCATCGAGTCGAGCCCGGCTGCGACCGAAAACAGATGTGCCACGGCGGCTTCGTCGTAATAGGTGTACAGGTGGTCGGCGAACTCGTCCGGGTCGGCACCCGAGTGCGCGGCGAGGAAGTCGCGTACATCGCCGACCGCAGCATGGAAGTGCGTGCAGCGCGCGTAGATCTCGGTGCGGTTGCACGTCGACAACAGCACGACCTCGAGCAGGTGCTCTCGCGCCGCGAGGTCGTGCAACGCTTTCGCCAACCGCTCCTCGGGCACCGTCATGCGCTCGAGGAGCTCGACCGGAACGGTCCGGTGGTTCAGACCGACGACGACGAGAGACACGTCCTCAACAGCTCCCTTGCGTCGTCGACGCGGCCCGTGCGCACGAGGTCCACGATGCCGCCGTCGAACACCGATTGCCAGTCGGCGTCCTCGGTCGAACGCCCCGCGGCCCGCAACCCTTCCCGAGCGTCGCCGAGAAGTTCGAGCAGGGTCTCGTACTCAGGTCCGATCTCCTCCTCCAGCCGGCGCCGCAGCTGCGCGGCGAGCGCCGGGCTCCGGCCTCCGGTTCCGACGCTAACGACGAGATCGCCCCGGCGGATCACCGACATCAGCGTAAAGGAGCAATTGGCCGGGTCGTCTGCACTGTTCACCCATACCCGGCCGGCCTCGCCGGCCGCGTGGACAGCTGCGTTCACGACCGGATCGTCGGTGGCCGTGAGCGCCAGCCACGCCCCGTCGAGATCACCGGGACGGAACCCGCGCTCGTGCAGGACGAGCCGGCCTGCGTCGGCCCAGGCTCGGACCTCGGGACCGACCTCCGGCGCCACGACCTCGAGCTGCGCACCGGCGTCGAGCAGCGGCTCGACCTTGCGCGCGGCGATGCGGCCGCCGCCCACGACCACGACCCGGCGGCCGCGCACCAGCAGGTTCACCGGGTAACCGGCGAGCCCCGGGCGGTGGGTGCGACCTTCCACTCACGCCGTCCGTTCACGCGGCGGCGTGGCGCCGCCCGCGCCGCGCCGGAGTTGGTAAAAGGAGAGGATCTGCAGCTCGATCGCGAGGTCGACCTTGCGCATCGACACACCTTCGGGCACCGAGCAGACGGCCGGCGCGAAATTCAGGATCGACGTGACGCCGGCGGCGACGAGGCGGTCTGCCACTTCCTGCGCGGCCGCGGCCGGCGTGGCGAGGATGCCGATCGCGATGTTGTGCTCGCGCACCACCCGGTCGAGGTCGTCGATCGACACGACGGCGAGCTCGCCGATCTGGTGGCCGACGAGCGCCGGGTCGGCGTCGATCAACGCTTCCACGCGAAACCCTCGCGCACCGAAGCCACGGTAGTTCGCGAGGGCGCGGCCGAGGTTGCCGATCCCGACGATCGCCACGGGCCAATCGCGCGTGAGCCCGAGCTCCCTGGAGATCTCGTGGAGGAGGTACTCGACGTCGTAGCCGACGCCCCGGGTGCCGTAGGAGCCGAGGTACGACAGATCCTTGCGCACCTTCGCGGCGTTGACGCCGGCCAGCTCGGCGAGCCGTTCCGAGGAGATGGTCGCGACCTGGCGTTCGCCGGTCTCGATGAGGGCCCGGTAGTACAGCGGCAGGCGGGCGACGGTCGCCTCCGGGATCCGGCGTCGTGGCGAAGCTGTCACCCGAGTGTCCTTTCGGTGCTCCGCAGTGGAGCACGCCCCTGCCTGCAGGGTACCGAGCTTGTGCACGCGTTCTCAAAGTGTGGCGGAAGGTTCTGCCAACCGGGACGAGGTTTCTCGTGAGCAATGACGGCGACGGGTCGGAGGTACCCTCGCAGCCGCCATGGTCGCCGGCCTCGCCTTCCTCGCCACTGCCGTCGCGACCCTGTTCGCGCAGGCCACCGGGGTCCGCTACTCGCGCTCGAAGGCCCCGCACCAAGGCGCGTGGACGTTCGCCCTGGCGCTGTTCGCGCTGGCGTCGGCGGCGCTCGCGACCGCGGCGTCGACCGGCTGGGACCGCGGGACGTTTCGCGCCTTCTACCTGCTCGGCGCGGTCCTGAACGTGCCGTGGCTCGCGCTCGGCACCGTCTACCTGTTGGTTGGGCGCCGGATCGGCGACCGCGTCCGCACCGGCCTCGTGCTCTTCACCGGGTTCGCGATCGGCGTCATGCTCGCGGCGCCCATCCACGGTGTGATCGCGCCCGACGGCGGCATCCCCGTCGGCAAGGATCACTTCGGCGTCCTGCCGCGCGTTCTCGCCGGGGTGGGCAGCGGCGTCGGCGCCGTCGTGGTGTTCGCCGGCGCGCTCTACTCGGCCGTGCGCTTCGCTCGCCGGCGGGCCCCGGGCACGGGCGCACTTGCGGGTGGGAACGCACTGATCGCGCTCGGCACGCTCGTCTTGTCGAGCGGCGGATTGCTCCAAGGGGTGATCGGCCAAGACGAAGCGTTCACGATCTCGCTCGCGGCCGGAATCGGCGTGGTCTACGCGGGCTTCGTCGTCGCGTCGTCGGCCGCGCGACCCGCAGTCCCAGTCACCGATCCCGACGCCGACGATAAGGCGCGCCGGAGGAGCTTGCCCGCGAGCGTGCGCGGCAACGCGTCGACCACTTCGACGCGCGTCGGCAGTTTGTAACGCGCGAGCTGTCGACCCGCGTGGCGCAACAGCTCGACGGGGTCGGGAACGTGCCCGGTGCGTGCGACGACATAGGCGACGACGGTCTCGCCCGTGCGCGGATGCGGTTCACCGATCACCGCGACGTCCTCGACGTCTCGGTGACTGCGCAACGCATCCTCGACCTCGCCCGGGAACACATTGAAGCCCGACACGATGACGACGTCCTTCGCGCGATCGACCAACGTCAAC
>DATCCI010000687.1:0-3481 GCA_036511415.1 Acidimicrobiia bacterium | reverse complement strand
CCGAGCCGATCGGAACGATCACCGACCTCGATGGCAAGACGGCATCGTTGTCGCCGACCTCGCTGCTGAACAGCTAGGCGGAGGCGAGGCGATCGAGACGCGCGATCAGGGCCTCGATGTCGTTGACAACATCGAGGCCCTCGTGCGTCCGAAGCCATTGCGCGTTCCGTGTGTGGAGGTCCGAGCCGCCTGCGAAGCGATTGAGGTAGACGACGAGCCGATGCTCGCGCAACGCGTCGACGCTCAGACGCACGAGGTTGATCGCTCCGAGGCCGGCGTCGGCCACGAGCACCACGAGCGCGGGGGCCAGCGCGTCGATGAGCGCGACGCAGTCGCCGTCGGCCGCGACGGGGGAGCGGACGCCGCCGGCGGTCTCGACGAGCACGAGTGCGCCGGCGGCCGTCCCCGCGCGCACTTCCGCCGCGAGCTCGGCCACCGTGAATGGCGCCAGCCCCAGGGCGTCGGCCGCCATCGGCGGCGCGAGCGGCGCCGCCAACCAGCGATGCGGCGGACATACGACCGTGGCCGCGACGCCGCCGGCGAGGCCGAGCACGTCGGCATCGGTCGACGGGTCGTCGGGCGCGAACGACTGCACGGGCTTGCGCGCCGCGACCGAGCCGCCTCGGTCGCGTAGGGCGCGCAGCACGGCCGCGGCGACGTAGGTCTTGCCGACGTCGGTGCCGGTGCCGGCGATGGCGACGAGCGTCACCGCGCGGGAACCGTCCCGAGCGCGCCGGTGAGCGCGCGCAGCAGGTGATCGATCTGCGCGGCGGTGTGGGCGGCCGAGAGCGTCACCCGAAGCCGCGACGTTCCGGCCGGAACGGTCGGCGGACGGATCGCGGGCACGAGCAGGCCGTCGGCGAGCAGCGCGGCCGCGGCTTCCAGGGCCCGCTGTTCGTGGCCACAGAGGAACGGCACGATCGGCGACGGGTGATCCGGCCGCAGCCGGTCGACGTAGGTGCGCAAGCGGGCGACGAGGTCGGCGCCTTCCGGGGATCGCACGATCGCCAGCGCCGCGAGCGCGGCCGCCGCGTCGGCCGGTGTGGGGGCGGTCGTGAAGATGTAAGGGCGAGCCAGGTTCTCGACGAGCTCCACCGAGCGCGCCGGCCCGGCGACGAAGCCGCCGAGCGCGCCGAGCGTCTTCGACAGCGTGCCGACGCGCAGAACCTCCGCGTCGGCAGGAAGGTCGAGGTCGGGCCCGAGCACGGCGTGGGCCTCGTCGACGACGAGCAGCGCGGCTTCCCGCGCGCACAACTCGACGATCTCGGTGACGTCGGCGACGTCGCCGTCCATGGAGAACACGGTGTCGGTGACGACGAGCGCGCGGCGGCCGCCCCGGTCGCGCAACAGGGCGGCGAGGTGATCGAGATCTCGGTGGCGGTAGACGACGACGTCGGCTCGCGCGAGCCGGCAGCCGTCGACGATCGATGCGTGGTTCAGCTCGTCACTGCACACGAGCACGCCCGCGCCGGCGAACGTCGTGACGACACCCAGGTTGGTGGCGAAGCCCGTCGGGAACAGCGCGGCGCGGGGCATGGCCTTCCAAGCGGCCAGCTCCCGTTCGAGATCGGCGTGCACCGGGCGCGCCCCGACGATGAGCCGGGCCGAACCCGCACCCGCGCCCCAGCGGTCGAGCGCGTCGTGGGCAGCGGCGACGACCGCGGGATGAGCGCTGAGCCCGAGGTAGTCGTTCGACGCGAACGAGACGACGGCGCGACCGTCGGCCGCCAGCGTCCCTACCGGACCCTTCGCGTCGAGGGTCCGGGGCGCGCGCCAGCGGCCGGCGGCGCGAATGGCACTTGCCTCGTTCTCGGCCCATGCCCGCCAGGTCATGCTTCCACCTTGCCGCCGGCCGGATCCGCGGCGACCTCGTCGATCGCCTCGCCGAGCGCGTGCACGACCCGATGCAGCTCCGAGGAGGTGATGGTCAGCGGCGGCATCAGCGTGACGTTGTCGCCGATGGAGCGCAACAGCACGCCGCGCTCGACCGCGGCCGCGCTGACGCGCCGGCCCCACGTGTGCGCCTCGGCGGGCGGTGCCAGCTCGACCGCGCCCATGAGTCCGCGCAGTCGCACCTCGCGCACGGCGGGCTTCGCGGCGATCCGGTCGTGCAACAGTCCCGCGAGCTCGTCGGACCGCTCGCGCACGTTCTCGAGCACGTCCCACGCTTCGATCAGCTCGAGGTGCCGCAGCGCGACGGCCGCGGCCAGCGCGTTCCCCCCGAACGAATGGCCGTGGTACAGCGTTCGCCCACCGAGGTCGTCACCGAGGAACGCGGCGTACACCGGTCCGCTCGCGGCCGTCACCGACATCGGGAGGTACCCCGCGGTAAGACCTTTGCCGAGGCACAGGAGGTCGGGTCGAAGATCGCATTGCTCGGACGCGAACAGCGTGCCGGTGCGGCCGAAGCCGGTCGCGATCTCGTCGCAGATCAGCAGCACGTCGTGAGCGCGGCAGGCGGCGCCGAGCCGGGCGAGTCCCGCGTGGTCGGCGAGTTGCATCCCCCCCGCGGCCTGCACCGAGGGCTCGACGATGACGGCGGCGAGGTCGGGTGCGTGCTCCGCGATCAACCGCACTGCGACGTCGAAACACTCTGGATCGTCGAAGGCGGGCGCCCGAACCACCGGGAAGCGCAGCGCGTCGAACACGTCGGCACCGAAACCGTCGTCGCCCACGGACAATGCACCGATCGTGTCGCCGTGGTACGCGCCGCCGAAGGCCAGGAACATCGAATGCCCGGACGCGCCGCGATTGTGCCAGTACTGGAAGGCGATCTTGAGGGCTTGTTCGACGGCTGAGGCGCCGTCGCTCGCGTAGAGGAAGTGCGGGTCGTCGACGGGCACGACGCGCGCCAGCGCCTCCGACAGTTCGACGACGACGCGATTCCCGTTCCCCAGCATCGTCGAGTGCGCGCCGAGGGCGAGCTGACCCATGATGGCGTCGTCGAGCTCGGGCACGTGGTGGCCGAGCGTGGTGACCCACAACGACGAGATCGCGTCGAGATACCGCTTCCCGTCGACGTCGATCAGCTCGTGACCCTCCGCGCGGTCGACGATGATCGGGCGGTTGTCGGCAAACGTCGCCATCTGGGTGAAGCCGTGCCACACGACCTGCGCGTCGCGTTGCACCCACTCGTCGTGCGCCGTCACTGCTCGATTCTGGCGCACAATGTCTGCATGGGTCCCACGCGGCTACGGCCGAGGCGTTGCGCATGACCCAGGCGAGTGATCCGCTCAGCCTGCACGACCGGCTCCTCGCCGCGACGTATCGCTGTGTGGAGCGCTTCGGCTTGGGCAAGACGACGATCGACGACATCGCCAAGGAGTCCGGCGTTTCCCGGGCCACGATCTATCGCCAGTTCGCCGGTGGCCGCGACGAGCTGCTGCTCGAGACGGTCGGGTGGGAGCTCTCCAACTACTTCAACCGGCTTGCCGACCAGGTGCGCGACGCTCCCAGCCTGGCCGAGCTGCTCCGGCGAGGC
>DATCCI010000686.1:0-4566 GCA_036511415.1 Acidimicrobiia bacterium | reverse complement strand
TTCGACGAATCTGCTATCGCCAAGATTGCTGGCGAAGCACGAGGGATGTTCGAGGGAATGCCCGGACTGCGCAACAAGTTCTTCACGCTCGACGAGAAGCAGAAGCGCGCGACGAACTTCTACGCCTGGGACTCAGAAGCGGCGGCGCGCACCTTCTTCTCCGAGCAACTCATCGAGCGCGTGACCGGCCTCTACGGTGTCCGTCCGCGCGTCGAGTTTGCTCAGGTCGTCGGATACGTCGACAACTCTTAGCGTTCGGATCAGAACGCGCCGCCGTCGACGCCGATGCGTTGGCCGGTGAGGTACGAACCCTGCTCGGACACGAGGAACCGCACGGCATCGGCCACCTCCTCCGGTGAGCAGACGTGTCCGAACGCGCTGGTCGCGTCCATGGTTCGGATGTCGCTGACGCCCATCGCGCCCTTCACCAGTCGACGTCCCATCTCCGTGTCGACGAGACCCGGCGCAACCACGTTGACGTGGATACCGTTGCGGCGTTCTTCCTTGGCGAGCGTCGCGGCGAGGGCTTCGAGCGCGGCCTTCGCCATGTTGTACGGCGCGGAGTTCGCCGCCATGTGTAACGTCGCCGCGCTCGAGATCATCACGATGTCGCCGCGCACGCGCGTGCGCATCGAAGGCAGCACCAGCTTGCTGCACGACCACGCGCCGAACGCATGCGTGCGCATGGTGCGATCGAGCTCGGCAGGGTCGGTGTCGGCAACGGTGAGACCGCGCGACGCGTTCCCGGCGTTGTTCACGAGAATGTCGATGTGGCCGAAGTCGGCGATCGCGGCGCCGACCATCTCTTCGCACTGTGCGAAGTCGTCGACCGATCCCGCGTACGCGTGAGCGCGCCGGCCGACCTTCTCGATCTGCGCGACGGTCTCGCTCGCCGACGCTTCGTCTCGCCGATAGTTGATCGCGACGTCGGCGCCGTCTTGGGCCAGGCCGAGCGCGATCGCCTTGCCGATCCCCCGGCCACCGCCGGTCACCAACGCCACGCGTCCTTCGAGCATCGCGAACTCCTCGGGCCTATCGGTCGTTGAATCTCGCCGGCCGCTTCTCGGCGAACGCGGCCATCGCCTCGGTGAGGTCACCGGTGAAGCTCGACAGCACCTGGGTGCGGTTCTCGAGGTCGATGCCGGCCTGCAGGCTGCCGATCTCGAGCTGGCTCCACATCACCTCCTTGGTCATGCGCACTCCGAACGGGCTGTTGCCGACGATCAGCTCCGCGGTCTCGAGCGCCGAGTCGAGCACGCGGCCGTCGGGGACGACCCTCGTCACGAGCCCGATGCGGTCGGCTTCGGCCGCATCGATGAGACGGCCGGTGAGCAGGAGCTCGAACGCGCGTGACGCGCCGATCAGGCGCGGCAGCATCCACGACACGCCGATGTCGCAACCCGACAGGCCGACCCGGATGAACGCCACGTTGAAGCGTGCCGACTGCGATGCGACTCGCACGTCGCTCGCAAGTGCGAGCGCGAGACCGCCACCGGATGCGGCACCGTTGACCGCCGCGATGACGGGCTGCGGGAGCGAGCGCATCTTCGGGACGAGCCCGGCTATCAACTTCTGCACGGTCATCCCGGCCTGGGCACGGCCGAGCCCGGCTGTCGTGGGCGGACTCGCCCCGTCGGTCAGGTCGAGCCCGGCGCAGAAGCCTCGTCCCGCGCCCGTCAACACGATCACGCGGCACGTCGGATCGGCCGAGAGCTCGTCGAACGCGTCGTAGAGGCCCCGCACGAGGTCGTAGTTCATGGCATTGAGGCGTTCGGGCCGATTCAGCGTGACCACGACGATCTCGGGTCGAACGTGCTCGATGATGACGGCGTCGCTCACGACCTAGCCGAACCCCCTGTGCGCGGCGAGGTTCGCGGCGCGCTCGGCGAGTCTGGGCGATCCGAATCGAGCACACCAATCGCCCAGCTCGGGACGAGGTCCTCGCCATTCCCAGTCGTCGACCCTCCCGACGGGCGCGTCGAGACGAAGCCGCGCGAGGTCTTTGAAGCGCGCCGCGACCGCGCGTCCGGCGGCGAGCGTCCCCGCGAGGCGCTCGGCCCCGCGCACGCCCGGAACGTCCCACGCTCGTGGGTCGTCGGGGATGGCCTCGACATGCCCGAAGCGGGCCAGCAACGCGGCTGCCGTCTTCGCCCCGAACCCGGGCAATCCGGGAAACCCGTCGGCGGTGTCACCTACGAGCGCGAGCCAATCGGGGATCGACTCCGGCGGTACGCCGAACTTGTCGCGGACGCCGTCCGCGTCGAGCAGAACGTCGCGGCGGCGGTCGAGCTGCACGACCTTGCCGCCGACGCATTGGCCGAGATCCTTGTCCGGTGTGCAGATGATCACCCGCTCGACGCGTTCGTCGGCGGCCCCGACCGCGGCCGCGCTCGCGAGCGCGTCGTCCGCCTCGTACTCGACCATCGGCCACACGGCGACGCCGAGCGCGGCCAACGCGTCCTCGAGGAGCGGGAACTGCGCTCGTAGCAGGGGGTCGATTCCCTCACCGGTCTTGTATGTCTCCCACATGTCGTTGCGGAACGACTCGATCACGTGGTCGGTTGCCACCCCCAGGTGGGTCGCGCCGTCTTCGAGCATCGTCAGCACGGATGCAGTGACCGCCCGCGTCGCGCCGACCTCGAAGCCGCCGTCGTCAGTGTGACCGGGACGAGGGGCGAGGAATTGGCGGAAGAGCTCGTAGGTGCCGTCGACGAGGTGGACTTGCACCAGGCGAGCCTGTCACACGCCCGCGGCATGGCGCCTCACCAATAGCGTTCCCGGAGGCGCCGATCACGCGATCGCGACGTTGCGCGCCGGCGCGGCTTCGCCCGCGTCGAGCACGACCCGGTCGTCGACCACGTGCAGCTCGAGGAGGAGCTGCTGCACACCCGTGAAGACGCACACCGCGCCGAACACGTGGAACCCGACGAGTACGGCCGGGATCCGATCGAAGTACTGCACGTAGCCGAGAATCCCTTGCGCGGCCATCACGACGATAGTGACGGATGCCGCGTTCAGCGCGCGGCGCGGCGCGCGTGCACGTACGAGGCTGATGACCAGCACGAGCGTGAGCGCGACCAGGAGGTCGACGGAAATTCCGTGCACCCGCGCTACGTCACCCAACGGCCAGCCGAGCCGCCGCGCTTGCGCGTCGCCGCCGTGCGGTCCGGCGGCAGTGACGAGGGTGCCGACGACGACGACCCAGATCGTGAGCGCGTACACGGCCCGCGCGAGCATCAACGTGTCGCCCGGTACCGCGCGCCGGCGTGCACCGACGGCGTTGCTCGCTCGATGGTGCATCACGAGTGCGACCGCGATCAACGCGATCGCGAGCAGGAAGTGGCCGGTGACGCTCACCCACGCCAGCCGAACCTTCACCGAGATGCCGCCGAGCACCGCCTCTGCCCAGAACAAACCGAAGAGGATCCACGCGAGCCGCACGAGATCATCGCGCCGGGGGCTGACGCGATATGCGCCGAGCAACGCGAGCGCGATGGGCACGCCGATGGCGCCGGAGAAGATGCGGTTGAGCTGCTCGATCGCAGCGTGATGACTCGACACGTCGACGAGCCTCGTCGCGCTGCAGGCCGGCCAGTCGGCGCAGCCGAGGCCCGAGTTCGTGAGGCGTACAACCGCGCCGCTCACGATGATCGCTCCGAGCAACACCACGTTGACGAGCGTCAGGCGGCGCAGCGCGGCGGACGACAGGTTGGGCCCGCGCATCGAGGTCAAGTGTAGGAACGGCCACAGGTCCGGCTCGTATTGCCCCGGGACCGCGCGGTCCGCGGTTGCGTCGACCGCGCCGACTGGAGTCGACTGTCCCTCGTGCCCGAAGCCCCGCCGTACGACGAGTTCGCGCTCTTCCACGACAACGCGGAGGAATTCGGAATCCCGTGGACCGGAGCGCCGGCCGTACGGCGCGTCGAGGTGAAGACGAGCGGCGGGGCGATCAGCGCGCTCGCGTGGGGCGCGGGCCACCCCGAGCTGGTGCTCGTACACGGCGGGGCGCAGAACGCCCACACCTGGGACACGGTCGCGCTCGCGCTCGATCGTCCGCTCGTCGCCGTCGACCTTCCCGGCCACGGGCATTCCTCGCACCGCGACGACCACGGATACTGGCCGGCCGAGAACGCGGCCACTCTCGAGCACGCGCTGCGTGAGCTCGCGCCCGACGCACGCGCGGTCGTCGGGATGTCGCTCGGCGGGCTCACGTCGCTCGCGCTTGCCGACCGGGCGCCCGATCTCGTCCGGCAGCTGGTGCTCGTCGACGTGACACCCGGCGTGAACCGCGAGAAGTCCTCGGCGATCGCGCAGTTCATCGATGGACCAGAGTTCTTCGAGAGCTTCGACGAGATCCTCGACCGCACCGTCCAGTTCAACCCGACACGCAGCGTTTCGTCGCTGCGTAGAGGCGTGCTCCACAACGCTGTCGAGGCCGGCGACGGCCGGTGGCGCTGGCGCTACGACCTTCCGCGGCGGGGCTCGGGCGAAGGCGACGACGGACAGGTCATGCCCGGGCTCGACGAGCTCTGGCGCGCGGTCGCACGGCTGAAGGTGCCGCTGCTC
>DATCCI010000685.1:0-7754 GCA_036511415.1 Acidimicrobiia bacterium | reverse complement strand
GTGGGATCTTCTGGCCGGGCGGAGTGGTACGGCACTGGCCGAAGGCGCCCAAGGTCACCAACCCACCCGCGACGAACCCGGTCTCGGTACCCTCGACCGCGCCGGCCACCCCCACCGGACCGACCACGACGGCAAGGACAGGAACGACCGTGACATCACCCCCGACGACCGCGTCACCGACGACCGCGCCACCGATCGCGAGCAGCTCGACGACCCCGACCACCAAGGGCCGGTGACGGACGCCGAGATTCGGGCGGCGTTCACGGCGGAGCGGCCGTTTCCGCTGGATGAGTTCCAGTCGCGCGCGCTCGACGCGCTCGACGCCGGGCGGTCCGTACTCGTCGCGGCACCCACCGGATCGGGCAAGACGCTCGTCGCCGAGTACGCGATCGCGCGCGCTCTCGCTCAGGGCGGAAAGGCCTTCTACACGACGCCCCTCAAGGCGCTTTCGAACCAGAAGTACGGCGACTTCGTGCGCGCGTACGGCGCCGACCGGGTCGGGCTCCTCACAGGCGACAACGCGATCAACGGCGACGCCGCTGTCGTCGTGATGACGACCGAAGTCCTGCGCAACATGATCTACGCCGGTTCCGACGCGCTACGCGAGCTCCGGTACGTGGTGCTCGACGAGGTGCACTATCTGCAGGATCGGTCGCGCGGCGCGGTGTGGGAGGAAGTGATCATCCACCTCCCCTCCGAGATCGACATCGTCGCGCTGTCGGCAACGGTGTCGAACGCCGAGGAGGTTGCGGCGTGGATGCAGACCGTCCGAGGCGCGACCGAGACGGTGATCGAGGAACGGCGGCCCGTCGACCTGGTACACCTCTACCTCGTCGGCGACCGCGGCGCCCCGAAGCTGCACCTCCTGCCGACGTTCGTCGACCACGACGGCGAGTCCCGGCCCAACCCGGTGGCGACGCGCCTCGACGGACGCAACGTCGCCGATCGCGGCCAGCGCAAGCGCCGGCTGTACAAGCCGTGGCGAACGGAGGTCGTCGAGCGACTCGCAGAGGAGCGGATGCTCCCCGCGATCGCATTCGTGTTCTCCCGCGCCGGGTGCGACCAGGCGGTCGAGCAGTGTCTCGCGTCGGGGGTGCGCCTCACCGACTCGGACGAGCGGCGCGCGCTGCGCGCGATCGCGGAGCGGCACGTCGAGTCGCTGTCGGACGCCGACCTCGACGTGCTCGGCTACGACACGTGGCTCGCGGGCATCGAGGCCGGGGTCGCCGCCCATCACGCCGGGCTCGTGCCGCCGATGAAGGAGGCGGTCGAGGAGGGGTTCTCCGCGGGCCTGTTGAAGGTCGTGTTCGCGACCGAGACCCTCGCGCTCGGGATCAACATGCCGGCGCGGTCGGTGGTCATCGAGAAGCTCTCGAAGTTCACGGGCGAGCACCATGAATTCCTGACCCCGGGCGAATACACACAGCTCGCAGGACGGGCGGGGCGACGCGGCATCGACGAGGTCGGGTACGTGGTCGTGCTGTGGGATCCGTTCGTGCCCTTCGAGCAGGTCGCGGGGCTTGCCTCGCGCCGCACGTATGCCCTGACCTCTTCGTTTCACCCGACCTACAACATGGCGGCGAACCTCGTGCAGCGCTACCCGCCGCGCCAGGCTCGCCACCTGCTGAACCTGTCGTTCGCACAGTTCCACGCCGACCGCGACATCGTCGCCGTCGAGCGTGACCTCGAGTTGCGCCGCGGTCAGCTCGCGGAGGCGGAGGCCGCGGCCGTGCACCCGGCCGGCGACGTCCACGAGTACCGGCGGCTGCTCGCCGAGCTGGACGCCGCCCGGCGGGCCGCACACAATCGGTCCGACGGCCGGTTCGAGACCCTGCGGCCCGGAGACGTGCTGATCGTGCCCAAGCGCGGCGGCAAGGTGGTCGTGTTGAAGCAGGAGCGGGGGAGCGGGCCGCAGCGGATCCTGGCGCTGACCCAGGGAAAGTCGCTCGTGCGGCTCTCGCCGCACGACTTCCGAGGACAGTTGCGCAAGGTCGCGACGATCGATCTTCCCCGGCCGTTCGCGCCGCGGAGCCAGTCGTTCCAACGGGCGGTCGTCGACTCCCTGCGCCGGCTGAAGGTCCGCGACGTCGAGCTCCCGGTCGACGCCGACGGCGACGTCGCGGAACTGCAGGCTGCGGTCGCGGCCCACGCGTTGCACAACGTTCCCGGCTCCGATGCGACGTTGCGGGCGGCCTGGCAAGCCGACCGGATCGCCCGTGACATCGCCCGGCTGGAGCGACGGGTGTCGTCGCGTAGCGACAGTCTCGCCCGCCAGTTCGACCGTGTGCTCGGCGTGCTGACGACGTGGGGCTATGTCGACGACTGGTCCTTGACCGAGGCGGGTGGGCTTCTGACTCGCCTCAACAGCGAAGGTGAGCTCGTGATCGCCGAGGCGTTGCGAGAAGGCCGACTCGACGGCATCGACCCGGCAACGACGGCGGCCGTCGTCTCGTGCTTCACCTTCCAGCGCCGGGGACCGGACAGCAACGAGCCGCTGCCGCCGCGACGTTGGCCGAACCAGGAGGTCGCGCGCCGCAGCCGGGCGCTCGACGGCGTCTGGCGCGACCTGCACCTCGCCGAGCGCGAGGCCCGCCTGCCGGAGACCCGCCGGCCCGATCCGGGTTTCACGGCCGCCATCTACGCCTGGGCGAAGGGCGAGGACCTGGCCGACGTTCTCGACGACGAGGAGATGACGGGCGGCGACTTCGTCCGCAACGTCAAGCAGACGATCGACCTGCTCCGTCAGATCGCGGAGGTGGCACCGGTCGCGGCCACCGCGACGACGGCCCGCGCCGCGGCCGACGCGTGCCTGCGGGGCGTGATCGCAGCGTCGAGCATCGTGAAGGCGCCGGCGGCGTGATCAAACCGGGCGAGCCGTGGGGTCGGCCCGCCACGGCCGCGGCCGATCTGGAGACCTCCGGCGGCGACGCCGACCTCGCCGCCGCGGTCTCGGGTCGGCCCGGCATTCTCGTCCGGTTCCGGCCCGATCCCTCGTCCGACCTCGCCCGGGCGGTCGGCCTCGCCGACGACCGATCCGTCGAGCGGGGAATCGAGGTGCCGCTCGACGTCCTGCGCATCGACGCCGCGCCGGCCGCGGTCGACATGCCGGTCGCCGTGAACATGATCGTGGTCGGCACCCCACCCGAGGTGCTCGGGCGATTCGCCCGCCGGTTCGGCGCGAACGTGCGGGTCGACACGAAGCCGGTATTCCACGGACCGTGCACGACGGTCGTGATCTCGACCGGGCAGTTCCGTCGGGGCCTCGACCTGGTCCCGCGCGGACACCCGGGCGACGGCCGCGCCGAGGTGCAGATCTACGCCGTTCCCGCACGCGAGCGGCGCGCGCTCCGGGCGCGTCTGGCCACCGGCACCCACGTCCCGCACCCCGAGATCGCGCAGCGCACCGCGACCCGGGTCAGGATCAGCGTCGACCGGCGGGTCCCGATCGAGATCGACGGCCGCCCCGTGCCCCGCGCCGATCTGCTCGAGATCACGGTCGTCCCGAGCGCCTACCGCCTCCTCCTCTGACCTGCGACAACTCGGAATTCCTCCCGGCGGACGGGCGCGAAAGCGAAGCGGGCGAGATGCGCGTTGCTCGACCGAACCGTCGCTACCATCGCCAGTCCCATGCTCTATGCGCCGGAGACGTTCACCGAAGGCGAAGCGGATCGTCTCCGGCCGTATTTCACAAACCTCGACGGACCGGTCTTCGCGCTCACGAACCTGCCCGAGGTCGTCAAGGGCGCGTTGTTCGCGCGGTACTCGCGCTCCGACAAGAGCCTGCGCCGCCTCTTCCTCGACGAGTTCGTCGGCGACCTCGATCTCACGGGCGACCTCACCGTCGACGCGACCGTCGGGCTGAAGCGCGCCGAGGACCTCTACGAGCGGGTCTTCTTGGAATACGGCGACGACTCGGTCGCGCAGCTCGGCGGAGTGCACCTGGCCTGCGAACAGGCGTCGAACCTGCTCACCAAGATCCTCGAGTGGGGCCGGTTGATGGCATACCTCGAGCAGTCGACCCGCTACATCCCGTACGACTCGCGGCTGCAGGGGCGTTACCGCTACCTGCGCCCGTCCCAGGTGTGTGCCTCGCCCATGGGAACCCGCTACGTCGCCGACCTCGACGCACTGTTCGACACGTACAGCGCGGCATTGCCGTCGATGATGGACTGGGCCCGCGAGCGGTACCCGAAGCAGCCGACCGACTCCGACTTCGTCTACAAGCAGACGGTCAAGGCCAAGGCGTGCGACACGCTCCGCGGGCTGCTTCCCGCCGCCACGCTCTCGAACGTCGGCATCTACGGCACGGGTCAGGCCTTCGAGGCGCTGCTCCTGCGGATGCGCGCCCACCCGCTCCCCGAGGCGAAGATGTACGGCCAGCTGATGCTCGACGAGCTCCGCAAGGTCATCCCGTCGTTCCTCGTGCGGGTCGACCGACCGGAGCGCGGCGGCGCCTGGTCGTCGTATCTGGCCGCGACCCGCGACGACACGCACGCCCTCGTCCAGCGCCTGTTCGGCGACGAGCGGCCGGAGCCGACCAACGAGGTCAACCTCGTCGACTGGGACCCCGACGGCGAAGACAAGGTGCTCGCCGCGATCTGCTATCCGCACACCCGCCTTCCCGAGGCGCAGTTGCTCGAGCGTGTGCGCGGGCTGCCGGCCGACGATCGCGTCGCGCTCTTGCACGCCTACGTCGGCGAACGCACGAACCGCCGGCACAAGCCCGGCCGGGCATTCGAGCGAACGGCGTACCGGTTCGACGTACTCGGCGACTACGGCGCGTTCCGCGACCTGCAACGCCACCGGATGCTGACCATCGAGTGGCAGCAGCTCACGCCGCATCACGGCTACGAGATGCCCGAGCCGGTCAGTGACGCCGGTATGGCGCGACGTTACGACGAGACCATGGAACGATCCGCGGAGCTGTACGCGGCACTTGTCGAACCGTTCCCCGAACAGGCCGCGTACGCGGTGTCGCTCGGGTACCGCATGCGCTATGTCATGCACATGAACGCGCGCGAGGCGATGCATCTCTGCGAGCTGCGAAGCTCGCCGCAGGGCCACCCGACGTATCGCCGCGTCGCGCAGGAGATGCATCGTCAGATCGCGGAACGTGCCGGTCATCGCGCGATCGCGGCGGCGATGCGATTCGTCGACCACGGAACGTACGATCTCGAGCGTCTGGACGCAGAGCGCGCGGCCGAGTTGCGTCGAGCGTTACCCAGCTGAAGCGCTCGAATTATTTCGTTGAATCGTTGACCAGCACCGACGCGCGTCGTGGCAGGTCAACGCGTTCCGTCGCCGCTTGACATCGTCTCGCCATTAAGGCTGACTACTCGACGCCCTTGGTCTCGGAGTCGACGACCCAGGCCGCGCGAAGCCGGACATGCCGGCGGTGCTGCTCAGGGGGCGAGGCGTTACGAAGGGGTTGGGCGGTCGTCCGGGAGTCCTCGTTAGAGAACGTTGCGATAACCCGTCTGCCGTGCGCAGGCCGGGCCACCCAACGGCCCCAACGGGTCTCCCGACCGGTTCGCCCGACCCCTTTGGCCGCCTCCACGAGGGGCGTTCGGGAGATCACCGAACCCTTTCCCCGCGGCGTTATACTCCGCGCCCCCAAAGGCGGCGGCGTCGCGGGAAGTATTGTCGTCACGCGACGGTTACACGCCCGTTCACAGTTCTCTCCCCCCGCGAGAAGGCACCGCAGATGAGTGACGACGACTTCGAGGACGAGCCGACGCTCGAAGAGGAAGACATCGACGAGGACGTTCTCGAAGAGGACTTCGTCGAAGAGGACGACGTCCTCGATGACGACCTCGTCGACGTGATCGACGAAGAGGTGATCGACGTGGTCGCGGTTCCCGGTGTTCTCGTGGCGCCGGCCGAACCCGTCGAAGAAGAGGAGGAGGACGACGTCGTCGATCTCGACGAGGAGCTCCACCCCGACGACGTCGAGGAGGCCCTCGACGTCGTGCTGCGCGAGCGCACCGTCGCCGCGGGCCTCGAAGAGGAGGAGGACGAGGAGGACGAGCCCGACGATCGGGGCGAGGCCGGCACCAAGATCGTGCCGCGCCGCGAGAACGAGTTCCTGTGCAAGAGCTGCTTCCTGGTCCTTCCTCGTCATCAGCTCGCCGATGAGAAGCGCATGATCTGCCGCGACTGCGCGTGAAGCGGCCGCGGCCTGCGACGGTCGCGCGCGTCGTCGCAGCTGCTGCGTCCGGCGCGCTCCTCGCCATCAGCCGCCCGCCGTTCGACCTCGGGCCGCTTGCGTGCGTGGCCCTCGTGCCGCTCTTCATCGCCTGGCGTGGACGAACTCCTCGCAGTGCCGCCGGCCTCGCCTTCGTCGCGGGGGTCGTCTACTACGGCACGCTCTGCGCGTGGATCTGGTACTTCGGCGCGATCGCCATCGTGCCGTTCGCCGCGGCCGTGGCGTCGTACTGGGCGGCCGCGGGCGCCCTCGTCGCGTGGCTCGCACGCCGCCGCATCGCGAGCCCGTGGCTGACCGCCGCGGTCTGGGTATGTGCCGACGCGGTCGTCGCCCGCTGGCCGTTCGGCGGCTTCTCGTGGGGCGAGATCGGCTACGCCTTCCACGACCTTGCACCGGCCCGGGCCGTCGCCGGCGTCGGCAGCGTCTCGTTGCTGACCTTCCTCGCGGTCGCCCTCAACGCGCTGCTCGCCGATCTGCTCGGTCAGCGGCGTGCGCTCGGCGCCTACGTCCGATGCCATGCGGGGATCGCCGTCGTCGCGCTGGTCGTGGTGACGGCAACCGTCACCCGGAGCGAGCCCCATGTCGTCGGACCGTTGCACGTCGCGCTCATCCAGGGCAATGACAAGGACCGAGAGCTCACTCCGGCGGAGATCGACGCGCGCTACCTGCCCGCCAGCCATTTCGCCCTTGCCCGCCAGATCGCCGATCCGGTCGACCTCATCGTGTTCCCCGAGTCGAGCATGGACGCGGATCCGAGGACCGACTCCTACGTCCGCTCGAACCTGACGTCGGTCGCGCGCGCGCATCACGCGTGGGTATTGGCCAACGCCAGCGTCGATGCGCCGCCCGACGGTCACAAGCTCTCGAACCTCGACGTCCTGTTCGATCCCACGGGCCGCGTTCAGGGGACCTACAGCAAACGTCACCTGGTCCCGTTCGGCGAGTCGGTGCCGTTCCGCGACGCGCTGCAACACGTCGTCAGCGAGTTGCAACGGGTCCCACGCGACTTCCAACCGGGTCGGACGCCCGGGCTGTTCGATCTCGCGGGGGTGCGCATCGGCACCCTGATCTGCTTCGAATCTGCCTTCGGTTACCAGGTGCGGCCCTTGGTGCGCGACGGCGCGCAAGTGATCGTCGTCTCCACGAACAACCGTTCCTACCGGCGCTCCGCCAACTCCGCTCAGCACGTCGCGATCGGCCAGATTCGCGCCGCCGAGACGGGGCGGCCCGTCGTGCAGGCGGCGATCTCGGGCATCACCGCGGTGATCGACGCCGACGGCGTCGTGCACGATCGCACGCACCTGTTCGACCGAACCGTCGTCCAGACCACCGTCGAGGCCACCAGCGGCGAAACGCCGTACGTGCGCTACGGCGAGTGGGTGACACAGGCGAGCATCGTGGCGGTCGCGATCGCCGTCGCGTCCGCACTCGCCATCGCTCGTGCGCGCCGGAAGACCTCCCTAGACTCGGGCCCCGAGCTCGAGCCCGCGCCGATCGACTCGAAGATCACCGGGACCGAGGTCGCCACGATGGCCGACGAGCGAGAATC
>DATCCI010000684.1:0-2703 GCA_036511415.1 Acidimicrobiia bacterium | reverse complement strand
CGAGGTATGGCCCGGCCGGGGCTGTCCGTGCTCGATCCGTCCGATCTCCGGTTGCCGAGACGGGCGGCCGGCGGCCACAAATGGTCGGCCGGCGCGCTGGTCGTGGGCGGATCGACGGGGATGTCCGGCGCGCCGCTCCTGGCGGGTCGGGCGGCGGCGCGCAGCGGTGCCGGCATGGTGGTGTGCGGTGTTCCCGGAGCCGATTCGGCCGCCCGCGCGGGCGGGAGCGAGCTCGTGACCCGTGCCCTCCCGGCTACAGGGGACGGCGCGCTCGACGCCGACGCGGCCGGTTTCGTGCTCGCGGATGTCGCGCGCTTCACGGCCTTGGCCATCGGCCCGGGCCTTGGTCGCGAAGTTGGCACGGAGGCTGCAGTTCGGAGACTGGTGGCGGAGTGCCCGGTTCCGATCGTCGTCGACGCCGACGCCTTGAACGCGCTCGCCGACGATCCGAAGGCGCTACTGGCGCGGCACGCCGCTGGATTCCCGCCGGCCGTCCTCACGCCCCACGCGGGCGAGTACGCGCGGCTGGCCGGCGCACCACTGGGTGCCGATCGCGTCGCCGCGGCACGCGACCTCGCGGCGCGTCTCGACTCGATCGTGTTGCTGAAGGGCCCGGGAACGGTTGTCGCCGCTCCCGACGGCCGCGCGGTGGTGAACCGCACCGACAGTCGCGCGCTGGCGACGGCCGGCACCGGCGACGTGCTCACCGGAATCATCGTGGGGCTGCTCGCGAACGGCGCGGCGCCGTTCGACGCCGCCGCGACCGGCGCCTACGTGCACGGCCGGGCGGCGACTGCGGCCGGAACCGGCGACGACCTCGTCGCAACCGACCTCATCGGTGCACTGCACCCTACGCTGGACGCTCTGCGCTCCGGACGCGATCCCTGGGAGGGATGAATGCCCGGCTCCACCGTGGTGCGAGACGTGATGTCGACGCCGGTGGTCACGTTGCGACCCGACGACACGGTCGAGCACGCCGCCGATGTGCTCGCCGCCAAGAACGTGGGATCGCTCCCGGTGGTCGACGACGACGGCAAGCTGCTCGGAATCCTGCGCGACGACGATCTCATTGCCTCGGAAGCGCGCGTACACGTGCCGACGTTCATCAATTTTCTCGGGTTGGGCATGGCGTTCCCAGGCGAGATGAAGCATCTCGAGCACGAGCTGAAAAAGATCGCCGGCGCCACGGTGCGAGACGTCATGCAGGCCGACGCGCCGACCGTTGCGCCGGATGCGACCCTCGAGGACGTCGCGACCATCATGCACGACCGCGGCGTCAACAGCGTTCCCGTGCTCGCTGCCGACGGTAAGGTCGTCGGCATCGTTGCGCGCGCCGACATCGTCCGCTTCATAGCCCGGACCACCTGACGTGGAAGCGTTCCGACCGGTTTGGGCCGAGGTCGACCTGGAATCCGTCCGTGCGAACGTGCGGACGCTGGTCGCGCTCGTCGCGCCCGCGGCGGTGTGCGCGGTCGTGAAGGCCGACGGCTACGGGCACGGGGCGGTCGCCGTGAGCCGGGCCGCGGTCGAAGCCGGTGCCGCGTGGGTCGCGGTCGCGCTCGTCGAAGAAGGCGTGCAGTTGCGGGAGGCCGGGATCGACGCACCGGTCCTCGTGCTGTCCGAGCCGGTGCCGGCCGCGGCCGAGACGGTCGTCGCGCATCGCCTGACGCCCGTCGTGTACACCGCGACGGGAATCGACGCACTCGCGAAGGCCGTGCTCACGCACGGCGCCGGACCGCTCGACGTGCACCTCAAGATCGACACCGGGATGCACCGCGTCGGCTGTGATCCCGACGACGCGGTGGAGCTCGCGGCGCACGTCGTCGACCGCGCCGAGCTTCGGCTCGCCGGCGTGTGCACGCACTTCGCGGTCGCCGACGAGCCGGGGAACGACTACACCGACGCGCAGCAGCGCACGTTCGAACGCGTGCTGGAGAAGATCCGGGCCCGGCACCTCCCGACCGGCGTCGTACACGCGTGCAACACCGCCGGCGCGATCGCGGTTCCGGGCGCGCGCTACGACATGGTGCGCTCCGGGATCGGTATCTACGGGATCGCACCGTCGCCCGCGCTCGCGAGCGCGGCCGAGCTGGCTCCGGCGATGGCGGTGAAGGCGCGTGTCTCGCACGTTCAGGTGTTGCCCGAGGGCGCACGCATCTCCTACGGCCTGCGCTACGAGACGTCGAGGGCGACGCGCGTCGCCACGATCCCGATCGGCTACGCCGACGGCGTACCGCGCGAGCTGTCGCACCACGGCGGTGAAGTGTTGATCGGCGGTCGTCGCCACCCGATCGCGGGGACGGTGACGATGGACCAACTCATGGTCGACGTCGGCGACCAGTCCGTCGATGTCGGTGACGAGGTCGTGCTCATCGGGCGCCAGGGCGACGAGCGGATCACTGCGGAGGAGTGGGCCGAGCGGTTGCACACGATCGCGTACACGGTCGTATGCGGGGTCGGCCCGCGCGTTCCCCGGAGGTACCTGTGAGCCCTCGGAGGTCCCGGTGAGTGTCGCAAGACGGGTCGGGATCGCGGCCGGGACCCTCGGAAGTGTGGCGGGCCTCGCGTACGGCGTGCAGCGGCTCGCCGCGACCCGGATGCGACGCGCGCCCGACGGCGACGCGCGTCGCGCGCTCGATGCCCCCGGGTACGTCGATCACCGGCTCGAGACGCACGACCGCGGCACCATCTACGTCGTCGAGC
>DATCCI010000683.1:0-2361 GCA_036511415.1 Acidimicrobiia bacterium | reverse complement strand
CAGCCAGCCTGCCTGCCCTGACGAGCCTAGATATGGCTCCGCGGGCGTGTCACCCTGCCGGGGATCGCTGACGCTCGAGGCGCGAGGTTCGGGTCGTGCTCGCGGCGGTATTGGCGTCGCCATGACCGCGCTTCTACAGTTGGTCGGGGCGAGGCGAGCGGCGCCGAGTTTGCCGACGCCAGGGATGGGGAGGGCGGCAATGCACGGATGGCGACGGACGACGACGGCGCGTGCGCACCGCCGGCTGCGGTTCTTGGCGGCCGCGGTCGTGCTGGGCTTGACGAGTGTGCTCGTGCCCATACGGCTGTCGGCCGCGGGCGCGACCGGTCCGGTCTGCCCGCCGTTGAACGCGGGGAACTGGGTGGGCACATTCTCGGGTTCGGAGTCGGGCACGTGGTCGGCGAGCTTCGACTTCGGTGAAGGGCTCTCGGGGACGGTGAGCGTCGAGGGCTTCTTCAGCGATCAGCCGGCCAGCGGCAGTGTGAGTTGTGATCAGATCCTGTTCGGCGACGTGGGATCGACGGTCTCGTTCGCCGGCACGATCGCGCCCGACGGCAACACCATGTCGGGAACTTGGCACTCGGAAAGTTCGAGCGGGACGTACAAGGGCTGGTTCCAGCTCGGTGGGCTCAACATGTCGGGCTACTGCCAGAGCCTCGGGTTCAACGGTCAAGGCGAAACGCCCCCCGTGATCCTGTCGAAAGGATCGAACGTCGGGCCGAACTACGCGTTCGACAACTGGACGTGTGTCGGCTCCGAGAGCACGGTGCCCGTCGCGGCGACCGGACCGGCTCCCAGCATGAACGATGCGTGCGCATCGCAATACCCCAGTTCCACGCCGTACGCGCATCCGTCGGATCCCGACGACGCATATTCGTGGAACTGCTATCCGATCTCTCTCGTGACGTCCATCTCCGGTTCGCCGTCCACGGTCACCGCGGGCGCCGACGTGCAGTACGTCGTGACCGTCCAGAACGAGGGACTCGAACCTGTCGTCGGCGTTCAGGTGGCCGATACGCTCCCCTCGGGCACGACCCGCGTATCCGCGAGCGCTCCCGGCTGGTGCGCCGGGACGGCGCCGGTCACCTGCTCGCTCGGCACCCTCGGTCCATCCGGCTCCGCAGCCGCGACGCTCGTCGTCAAGACCGCGGCGACGGTGCCCTCCGGTGGTTTCATCACCGATACCGCGACCGCGACGCCCGGCTCCAACAACGTCGCGAGCCGCGACACCGCCGTCGTTAGTCCTACACCCGGGAGCGCCTCGGGCTTCGTGCCGCCGGGCGGATCGATCGATACCGGTGGCAACAACCCCGCCCACCTGAGCCTGCCCAACACCGGACCGGGTGCGACGGTCGCCTTGACGCAACAGCCGACGGGAAACAACTTCTGCAACGGTCCGTGCAACGGAACCGCAACCTTCATCTCCGACTTCCCCGGATACAGCAACCCGCTGCATCCGATCGACCTCAAGCTGACATTCGCGGACGGCAGCAGTCTCGCCACGGCCCGCAACGACTACGCGACGTCGACGATCTACAAGGTGCGCGACAACCAGACGGTCGGCGTTTCGGTTCCGGACTGCAGCGACAACCCCAGCTGGACCCGAGCCCAGAAGCGGTTGGCGGCGGTCCGGCGCCTCCTGCGGGTCGGCACGCAGAGCGGGATCGCCAACCCGTCGCCTTGCGTCGACAGCCGTACGATCACGAAGGTCGGCGCGCAGTACAAGGTGACCTTCGAGATCCTCTTCCTCTCCGACGATGGGGGTTTCGCCAGGCGGTAACGAACGCGTTCCCGTCTCGGCGGCGCGCTCGCGCGACCTCAGGGCCGCCCCGCGCCCGGCACCTCGACCGCGACGGCCTCGATCCGACCGCCGTGCGCGGCCCGGGCCTCCTCGGGCACGTGGGTCGGAGCGGTGCACAGATACAGCGTGCGCCGGTCGCCGCCGCCGAGCATGCACGCGAACGCACCGGGATGCGTGCCCTTCACCTCGTCGACGACCTCGCCGCCCTCCCGCAGTCGCAGCACCCGTCCGGTGAAGGGGCACGCGGCCCAGACCGCGCCCTCGGCGTCGAGGCACATGCCGTCGACGGTCGCGCCGTGCAGCTGCGCCCAGACGCGCCGGTTGGCGAGCGTGCCGTCGGGGCCGAGGTCGAAGGCGCTGATGCGGCTCGCCATGCTCTCGCCGACCAGCAGCGTCGAGCCGTCGCTGGTGATCACCGACCCGTTGGGGAACGCGAGCTCTTCGGCCACCACGTGGGCGCGACCGTCGGGCTCGACCGCGATCAAGCAGGTCTCTCGCGGCTTGCCGCCCGCGTACATGTCGAAGCCGAAGTTACCGACGTACGCGCGGCCCTGCGCGTC
>DATCCI010000682.1:0-2891 GCA_036511415.1 Acidimicrobiia bacterium | reverse complement strand
TCGCCGAGGTGCTCAACCGTGCCAATTTGGGGACACTGCTCTTCGATCTGCTGACACCCGCCGAGGCCGACGAGCGCACGAACGTGTTCGACATCGAGCTGCTGGCGGCCCGACTCGGCGCCGTGACCAACTGGATACACGACCGGCTCTCCGAATGTGCGGTCGCGATCGGATATTTCGGTGCGAGTACCGGTGCCGCGGCCGCGCTGTGGGCGGCGGCCGAACCCGGCGCGTCCGTTTCGGCGGTCGTCTCCCGTGGGGGGCGACCCGATCTCGCGGGGCCGCGGCTCGCGGCAGTTCGTGCCCCGACGCTGCTCGTCGTCGGCGGTGACGACGACGTCGTCTTGGAGCTGAACCGTCGAGCGCGGGCGCAGATGCGCTGCGAAACGGCCCTCGCCGTAGTACCGGGCGCGTCGCACCTCTTCGAGGAGCCGGGAACACTCAGGCGAGCGGCCGACCTGGCCCGGGACTGGTTCGTCGGCCATCTGATGACCTGACGTCGTCTTCTCGCCGGTCGCGTTCGATGGCCGTTCGGCGGCGCGTCATACTCGCTCCCGCGGTCAGTATCGGACGATCAGGACGATGCCGCCCTGGTTCGCGAGGGCGCCGTCGGGGACCGTGGTGACTAATCCGTCGTGCGCGAGGACTGCCTCGATGACCTCGTCCACCGGGTCATCGGGTCCTTCGGTGGTCGCGGCGGCGACATGAAGGTTCTCCTCGACGATCAATTCGTGCCCGCGGCCGGCGCGAGCAGCAGCCGCGACCTTTCCGAAATGGGTGGCGGCGCCCCTGCCGACCGCTTCGCTCGCGCGGCGTACCGCGTCGTCCGACCGTCGTGCGAGTTCGGTTGTCAGCGCGGGCTCGACGACGCGCTCGATGTCGGCAACGCGGCCTGGCAACGTGGTTGCCGCGCACGCGCCCGACGATGTCGGGCCCGAAGTGTGTGACCTCGTCGAAGTATGCGAGTTCTCGAACCGGTGCGACGACCACGATCGGTCGGTTGTCGCGTGCCTGTAGTTCCACCGGTGGTCTGGGTGCCGACGAGATCCGCCGGGCACTCGCACGCAAGCGGCATGGAAGCGTGAGCGCCTCGACCGAAGCTCCTCGAGCGCAAATGGATGGGCTCAGCTCGCGAGGCGCCGCGAGGAGGAGATCTTCACGGTGATCGGAACGAGGTCGCTGCCCTTCACTCGGAGCAAGGCCGGACGTCGCCGAGTCTCGGGACGTCTGCCCCTGACGCCCGTGGCGGCCACGGCGGAGGCTGATGTTGTCAAACGTGGAGACGGAGGGGCCGATGCCGGCCGGCGAGACCATCGAAAGGGAATCCGCGGTGGAGACGTCCCAGATCGTGCCGTTCGAAGCGCTGGGTGTAGGTGATACTGCGATCGCAGGCGGGAAGGGCGCCAACCTCGGCGAGCTGTGCCGCGCCGGGCTCCCCGTCCCACCGGGCTTCGTGATCGGCGCGGCCGCGTACCTGCGCGCGATGGACGAGGGCGGCGTGCGCGCCGATCTCGTGAAGGTCGAGCGATCGATCGATATCGATGACGCCGGCGATCTGGGCGAGGGCGCCTCCCGACTGCAGGAGTTGGTCCGCAAGGCCGGGTTGCCGGCTGCGCTGCGTACGGAGTTGCTGGAGACGTACCACCGGCTCGGTTCGAACTGTCGTGTCGCCGTGCGCTCGTCGGCCACGGCGGAGGATACGGCCGATACCTCGTTCGCAGGCATGAATCAGACCTTCACGAGCGTGAGCGGCGACGACGAGCTCTGCAAGCGAGTCGTCGACTGCTGGGTGTCACTGTTCGGCGAGCGGGTCGTCGCGTACCGGCGAACGCGCGGTATCGACGACGAGCCGGCAATCGCGGTCATCGTGCAGGAAATGGTCGAGTCGGAGCGCAGCGGGGTGATGTTCACGGTCGATCCGTCGACCGGAGATCCGTCGACGATCGTCATTGAGGGTGCGTTGGGGCTGGGTGAGGTCGTGGTTGGTGGCCAGGTCGAACCCGACACGTACCGCGTCGACAAAGAAGGTCCGCGCCTCGCCGACGTCCGAGTGGGCGTGCAGTCGTTCATGATCGCCGCCGATCCGCACGGCCCGGATCGACGGATCGCGCTGTCGGCGGCCGACGGCGGTCGCCGGGTGCTCAGCGACGACGAAGCACTCGACCTCGCCCGGCTCGCGATCCGGGTCGAGGCGCACTACGGCGCACCCCAGGACATGGAGTGGGCAATCGCCGGAGGCAAGACGTTCTTGGTCCAGTCGCGGCCGATCACGACGCTCGGAACCGCGGTCGCGGCGCCCGCGTCCGGCGGGCGCGGGTCCCGTCACGTCGCGCTCGTTCGCGGACTCGGTGCGTCGCCCGGTATCGCGGTCGGCCGGGTGCGGGTCATCCGATCTCCCGTGGAGGGCGAAGCACTGCAACGCGGGGAGGTGCTCGTCGCGCCCATGACGAGCCCGGATTGGGTGCCGGTGTTGCGCCGGGCCGGCGCGCTCGTCACCGACGGAGGCGGCATGACCTGCCACGCTGCGATCGTCAGCCGCGAGCTCGGCGTGCCGTGCGTGGTGGGTACGCGTCGCGCCACGGAGGTGTTGCGCGACGGCGAGCTCGTCACGGTCGACGGAGCGAAGGGCATTGTGCTCGAGGGCAACCGCGAGCCGGGCGCTTCGGCGGTTTCGACCGCGCCGTCGGGTTCCACCGCTGGACAACGAATGATCGAGCCGCTCGCCACGAAGCTGTATGTGAACCTGGCGATGGCCGATCAGGCCGAACGCGTCGCCGCCCTTCCCGTCGACGGTGTCGGATTGTTGCGAGCAGAGTTCCTCCTCACCGAGGCGCTCGGCGGCCGGCACCCGCGCGCGGTCATCGCAGCCGATCGCGCGGAGTTCGTGGAAC
>DATCCI010000681.1:0-3991 GCA_036511415.1 Acidimicrobiia bacterium | reverse complement strand
GAACCGGCTCGACGAGGCGCCGGCGCACCTCCCCGCACTGGTGACCGCCATCGATCGGGTACTGGCGTCGCCCCCGGCCGGGTGAAGCTCGGCATCGTCACTCCCGGTCTCACGCTGTTGCCGCGTGCGCACGCGCACTGGGAGGAAACCGCGAACTTCGGCGACATCGTCGCGATCGTGCAGGAAGCCGAGCGGCTCGGCTACCAACACTGCACGTGCAGCGAGCACGTCGCGGTGCCGGTCGACGTCGCCGACGTCCGCGGCGGTCGCTACTACGATCCGCTCGCGACGTTCGGCGCACTGGGCGCACACACGCGCACGATCCGGTTCGCCGCGCACGTCCTCGTCCTGGGGTACCACCACCCGCTCGAGATCGCGAAACGGTACGGCACGCTCGACGTGGTCACCGGCGGGCGCGTGATCCTCGGCGTCGGCGTCGGCTCGCTGCAAGAGGAGTTCGAGCTCCTCGGCGCGCCCTTCGACGACCGGGGCGCACGCGCCGACGACGCGATGCGCGCACTGCGGGCCGCGCTCTCACAACCGCGGCCCGAATACCACGGCGACTTCTACGACTTCGAGGGCTTCCTCATCGACCCGTGCGCGATGCAGCCGCACCTTCCGATGTGGGTCGGTGGCCGGACGTACCGATCGCTGCGCCGGGCGGTCGAGCTCGGCGACGGATGGGCACCGTTCGGGCTTCGCACCGCCGAGCTCGCAGCCATGCTCGGGCGGGCCCGAGACACCGAGGCCTGGTCGGCGCGTGCAGACCCCATCGACGTGATCCTGCAGAACGAGCACCCACTCGACCCGCTCTCGGAGCCCGAGCGGGTCGCCGAGCAGCTCACCCGCTTCACCGAGATCGGCGCCACCGGCGTCAACGTCCGCTTCGTGCACCATTCCGCCACGCACTACCGCGACCAACTCGCCGCCCTGGCCATCATCGCCGCCAAACACCTCTAGAAATCGGTACCAACAGATGGGCGCGAAACCCGCCGCAGGGACCCACTTTCGGTACCAACAGATGGGGAGGTGTGGGTTAGAGGCGTTCGATCACGGTTGCGTTGGCTTGGCCGCCGCCCTCGCACATCGTCTGGAAGCCGTAGCGGCCGCCGGTCTGTTCGAGATGACGTAGCAGGCGCGTCATGAGCGCAACCCCGGACGCACCGAGCGGGTGGCCGAGCGCGATCGCGCCGCCGCGCGGGTTGAAGCGATCCATCGGGTAGGCGAATTCCTTCTGCCACATCAGGGCGATCGCCGCGAACGCCTCGTTGCACTCGACCGCGTCGAAGTCGTCGACCGAAAGCCCCGAGCGCTCCATCAGCTTGTAGGTCACCGGCACCGGCGCCGACAGCACGAGCACGGGATCCTCGGCCGCGACCGCGAAGTGACGGAAGCGGGCGCGCACCGGCAAGCCGTGCTGCTCGGCGAAGTCGGCCGATGCGATGATCATCGCCGACGCGCCATCGGTCATTTGCGACGAGTTGGCCGCGGTGATCTCAGGAGCGGGTTGCTCGTCGGAGATCCATGCCGGTGGACGCTCTGCCATCTTGGCGAGCGAGGCGTCACGACGGATGCCTTCGTCGGCGTCCAATATCGAGCCGGTGCGATCGCCGGTTTCCGGGTCGATGATCGGCACCGGGACGATCTCGCCCGCGAAGAACCCGTTGTCGGTATTGGTGGCCGCGCGCCGGTGCGACTGGAGCGCGTACTCGTCCATCTCCTCGCGCCCGATCCCCCACTTGTCGGCGAGCACCTGGGCGACCCAGAACTGGATGCCGAGCGTGTTGTTCGTCTGCGCGAGGAACTCGCCGCTGAACGGCCCGACACCGCCGCGCGCGTTCGACGACATGGGCGCGCGCGTCATCGACTCCACCCCGCACGCGATGCCGATGTCGTATGCACCCGCGATCACACCTTGGGCCACGAAATGCGCGGCCTGCTGGGACGAGCCGCACTGCCGGTCGACGCTCGTCGCGGGAACGCTCCACGGCAACCCGGCGGCAACCCACGCGTTGCGCGTCACGTTGCAGCCCTGCTCGCCCGCTTGCGTGACGCATCCCCCGACCACGTCGTCGATGCGTTCGGGGTCGATGTCGTTGCGCTCGACGATCGTCCGCAACACCAGCCCCAACAGATCGGTGGGATGCCACCCGGCCAGCGCGCCCTGGCGCTTGCCGAACGCGCTCCGGGCGCAGTCGACGATCACTGCTTCGCGGGTCATAACCTCACTGTATGCGGATCGCGGTTTTGGTGAAGCAGATCCCGAAGTTCGAGGAGATGGAGCTGGGCGCCGACGGGCGGCTGCGGCGCGACGGCATCGATCTCGAGATGAACCCGTACTGTCGCCGCGCCGTCAGCCAGGCGGTCGAGCTCGCGTCGGCACGTCCGGGTGCACGCGTCACGGTGCTGACCCTCGGCCCACCAACGGCCGACGACGCGTTGCGCGAGGCGATCGCGTGGGGCACCGAGCGCGCGGTCGATGTCGAGGGCGTGCTCGTCACCGACGCGGCGTTCGCCGGCTCCGACACGCTGGCGACAGCGCGCGCGCTCGCGGCGGCGCTCGAACGCGAAGGCCCGTTCGACCTCGTACTCGCCGGCCGCAATTCGGTCGACGCCGACACCGGTCAGGTCGGCCCCGAGCTCGCCGAGCTGTGTGACCTTCCGTTCCTCGGCGGCGTGCGGCATCTCGCGATCGACGGCACCCTCGTGTCCGCGCGTTGCGAGCACGACGACGGTTGGCTCCAAGCCGAGGTGCACCTCCCCGCGATCCTCTCGTGCGCGGAGCGTCTCATCGAGCCCGCCAAGGTCGATGTCCCCGAGCGCGCCCAGGTGCCCGCCGACCGCATCCGCCGCGTGAGCGCCTCCGACCTCGGCCCCGGCCCGTGGGGCCAGGACGCCTCGCCGACGTCGGTCGGACCCGTCAAGATCATGGCGGTCACGCGCGCGCGCCGCGTTCGCCCCGACGCCCCGCTCGCCGAGCAAGCACGCGAAGCCGTCCGCGTGCTGTACGAACGGGGCGCACTGCACCACGTCGCCCCGCCGGTCGAGACCCCGGGCGCGGTCGCACCCCGCCGCGCCGACGAACCGCTCTCGATCGTCGTGGCCGAGCCCGATCGGGCGCACGACACGCGCGAGCTCCTCGGCGCGGCCGCCGCCCTCACGGGCAACGTGCTCGTCGTCACGTGCGAAGCCCCCGATACCAACCGACTGGGATCGTGGGGGGCCGACGCCGTGGCCCACCTCGACGGCGAGAACGTCGAAGAAGACATCGCCCGCGCGGTCACGCAGCTCGCGCGCCGAACCCGGCCCTGGGCGATCCTCACCGGCTCGACCGCCTGGGGCCGCGAGATCGCGTCGCGCGTCGCCGCGCGCCTCGGCGCCGGGCTCACGGGCGACGCGGTCGATCTCGAACGCCGCGCCGGCCGGCTCGTCGCATGGAAGCCGGCGTTCGGCGGGCAGCTCGTCGCCGCGATCCACTGCGCGTCGCCGGTCCAGATGGCGACGGTGCGGGCCGGCGTGTTGCCCACGCTCGCCCCGCGTGAGGTCGACGAAAACCTCGCTGCACGCTCCGAGACGATCCCCCTTCCCTCCCGCAATCGCGTACGCATCCTCGCCCGCACCCGCGACGACGACCTCGACGTGCTCGCGGAAGCGCACACGGTCATCGGCGTCGGCATCGGCGTCGCGCCCGACGCGTACGACGACCTCGAACCGTTCCGAGTGCTCCTCGGCGCGCAGCTCGGCGCGACCCGCAAGGTCACCGACAAGGGGTGGCTCCCGCGTTCCCGCCAGATCGGGATCACGGGGCGTTCGATCGCACCCCGGCTGTACGTCAGCGTCGGCGCGAGCGGCAAGTTCAACCACACGGTCGGCCTGCGCGCGGCCGGCACCGTGCTCGCGATCAACGCCGACCCGTCGGCACCGATCTTCGACGCGGCCGACGTTGGGATCGTCGGCGACTGGCGCGAGGTGCTACCGCTTCTCGTCGAGC
>DATCCI010000680.1:0-3113 GCA_036511415.1 Acidimicrobiia bacterium | reverse complement strand
CGACGCCCGCGGCCCGCCAGTACCGCTCGTTGGCCGCCGCCGACACGGTCAGGCGCAGCGGCCCGAGCACCGTCCCCGGCGCCAGATCGGAAAATGCACCCATCTCGCTATGCACCCTCGTGTATTATATGCGCCATGGCGTATCGTGCTGCCGTCGTCGGCGCGTCAGGCTATACGGGCGCCGAGGCGCTCAGGCTGCTGGCGGGGCACCCGGACATCGAGGTCGTGCACCTGACGGCGGGATCGAACGCGGGGACGCGGGTTGCCGACCTCTATCCCTCGCTCGGGCCCGCGTACGGCGACGCGATCCTCGCCCCGCTCGACGTCGCCGACCTTCGCGGTCTCGACCTCGTGTTCTGCATGCTGCCGCACGGCGCGAGCCAGGACCTCCTGCCCGGACTGCTCGAAGACGTGTCCCACGTGATCGACCTCGGCGCCGACTTCCGGCTCCCGGCCGACGCCTACGCGCGCTGGTACGGCGAGGCGCATCGGGCGCCCGAGGTCGTGGGTCGGTTCGCGTACGGCATGGTCGAGCTGTACCGCGACGACCTCGCGACCCACGCGCACGTCGCGTCGCCCGGCTGCTATCCGACCGCAGTGAGCCTGGCGTGTGCGCCGTTGCTCGCGCTCGGGCTCGTCGAACCGCGCGTCATCGCCGACGCGGTGTCGGGGGTGTCGGGCGCGGGGCGCGGGTTGAAGACGACGAGCCTGTTCTCGGAGGCGAACGAGAACGTGTCCGCGTACGGACTGCTCACGCACCGGCACACCGCCGAGATGGAACAGGCGTTGTCGAAGGTCGCGCGCCGGCCGGTCGCGGTGTTGTTCACGCCCCATCTCGTCCCGACGACGCGCGGCATCCTCGCCACCTGCTACGCGCGCCCCCAAGCGCAGGGATTGTCGACGGCGCGCCTGCTGGAGCACTACCGCGAGTTCTACGCCGGCGACCCGTGTGTCGTCGTGGTCGACGAGCCGTCGGGCACGAAGGCGACGTACGGTGCGAACGTCCTGCACGTCACCGTGCGCTTCGACGAGCGCACCGACACGGTGATCGCGATCGCGGCCGAGGACAACCTCGTGAAGGGCGCGTCGGGCCAGATGATCCAGGCCGCGAACCTGCTGCTCGGGCTGCCCGAGACCACCGGCCTGCCACTCGTCGGGATCCAGCCGTGACATCCGGGGTGACCGCGGTCGCGGGATTCGTCGCGGGCGGGCTCGCGTGCGGGATCAAGCCGTCGGGCGAGCCCGATCTCGCGCTCGTCGCGACCGAAGACGCGGCGGCGGCGACCGCGGCGGGAGTGTTCACCACCAACCTCGCGCAGGCCGCGCCGGTGCAAGTGTCGCGGCGGCACCTCGCGAACGGGCGCGCGTCGGCGGTCGTGTTGAGCTCGGGCAACGCGAACGCGGCGACGGGTGAGGCCGGCCGGCGCGACGCCGCACGCATGTGCGAGCTCACCGCCCACGGCCTCGGCCTCGCGGCCGAAGACGTGCTCGTGTGCTCGACCGGCCTCATCGGGATCCCGATGCCGATGGGCGCGCTCGAGGTGGGCAACCCGAAGATCTGCGGTGAGCTCGCGGCCGACGGCGGCGGCCGCGCGGCACGGGCGATGATGACCACCGACACCCTGGCGAAGGAGGCGGTCGCCCGCGCGGGCGCGGCCACCGTCGGCGGGATGGCGAAGGGTGCGGCGATGCTGTCGCCCGCCATGGCCACGATGCTCGCGGTCGTCACCACAGATGCTGCGGTAGACCACGAGACGCTCCAACGTGCACTCGCGCGGGCGGTGAGCGAGAGCTTCGATTGCCTCTCGGTCGACGGTTGCCGCTCCACGAACGACACCGTCCTCGTACTGGCCAACGGCCGCGCCGGCGCGGTCGAGCCCCACGTGCTGACCGACGCGCTGACGCAGGTGTGCGGCTCGCTCGCCGAGCAGATGGCGCGCGACGCGGAGGGCGCGACGAAGTTCGTCCGGGTCGAGGTCGTCGGCGCGAGGTCCGCGGCCGAGGCGCGGATCGCGGCCCGAGCGGTCGCGAACAGCCAGCTCGTGCAGTGCTCGCTGAACGGCAACGACCCCTACTGGGGCCGCGTGCTGTCGGAGCTGGGCGCGAGCGGCGCGCATCTCGACCCCGAAGCGGTCGACATCTCCTACAACGGCATCGCCGTTTGCCGCGACGGCGTCGCGTGCGCGCACGACGAGAAGGCGCTGAGCCGCGCGCTCGCGGAGACCGACATCGAGATCCGGTGCGACCTCCGGCTCGAGCACGGTGAGGCGACGATTCTCACGACCGACCTTTCCCACGGCTACATCGACGAGAACCGGCGCACATCGTGAGCGAGGTGAGCGAATTCGCGACACGAGTGAACGACGCGGGCGACAAGGCGCACATCCTGGCCGAGGCGCTGCCCTACATCCGGGAGTTCTCGGGCAAGACCGTCGTCATCAAGTACGGCGGCCACGCGATGGAGAACGCCGAGCTGGCCGAGCTGTTCGCCACCGACGTCGTTCTCATGCGACTCGTCGGGATGAACCCGGTCGTGGTGCACGGTGGTGGTCCGCAGATCACCGACCTCATGCGCCGTCTCGGCAAGGAGCCCGAGTTCGTCGACGGCCGCCGGGTCACCGACGCCGAGACCGTCGACATCGTTCGCATGGCCCTCGTGGGCAAGGTGAACCGCGAGATCGTCGCGATGGTGAACCGCCTCGGCTCCTACGCCGTCGGGATGTCGGGCGAGGACGCGGGGCTCATTCGCGTCGACCAGCGCGACCCGAGGCTCGGCTTCGTCGGCGACGTGCGGTCGATCGATCCGACCATGGTCTCGCGCCTACTGCGCGAGGAGCTGATCCCGGTGATCGCGACGATCGGGGTCGACGACGCGGGGCAGGCCTACAACATCAACGCCGACACGGTTGCCGGCGCGATCGCCGAGGCGCTCGGCGCCGAGAAGCTGGTCTACCTCACCGACGTCGCCGGGGTGTACGGCGACTGGCCCGACGAGGCGTCGTTGATATCGCGTCTCGACGTCGACGGCCTCGAGGAGCTGATCGCCGACGGCAAGGCGTCGGCGGGCATGATCCCCAAGCTCGAGTCGTGCGTGTCGGCGTTGCGGAAGGGGG
>DATCCI010000679.1:0-7721 GCA_036511415.1 Acidimicrobiia bacterium | reverse complement strand
ATCAACCCGCTCATCTACGTCAGCGAGGGGATGCGCCTGTCGCTCACCAAAGGCGTGCCGCACATGCCGGTGGTCGCCGTGTACGTCGCGCTCGTCGCCTTCACCGCGGTGTTCTTGAAGCTGGGCATCGACGGCTTCCGCAAGCGCGTCCTCAGCTAGCCCCGTCCTCAGCTGGGCGCAAACAGCTAGGCCGGGTTCGGACCGGTCGCCCGGGCCGCTTCGACGGCGACGAGGGCGTCGCGGAGCTGGTCGATCCATTCGGATTCATGTTCTCGAACGAGGCGCACGCACCACGCGAGCGCGTCCGAACGCGAGCGCGCGACGCCGGCGCCGACGAGAGTGTCGAGGGTTTGGCGCTCCCGCATGCGCAGACGCGTCATCACGGGAACGGCGAGCGCCGTGAATGTCTTCTCCTCGTCCCCGCAACGTGCCCCCCATGCGACCTTGCGGCCGGTCCGGCTCTCCGCCTCGTCGGCAATGCGCATGCGCTGCTCGCGCGTCTCCTCGCGGAAGCGTTGGATCCGCGCCCGCCGGGCGGCCGCGACGCCCGATTCGTCGGCGCGATCGGGATACTCGGGTTCGGCGAGGGTCCCCACGACGAGGATCTCCTCGCGATCCGCGCTCACCGCCGGCGGACAGCTGAACCATTCATCGGGCAACCGGCCGGCGAACCAGGCTTCCAGCGTGGCGGTGTTCGGCTTCGATGTCATATCTTCATTACATCATTACGAACAACGGATTGCAATCCCCGCCCGAAACAAGACGATGCCCCCGAGCCGGGGGGACGGCGGGGGCATCGTCAATCAGGACTTCGGTGGTCTGGGAGGGCGATCCGAGTCCCAGGAGGACAATACGAAGCGGCGCGTCGCGTCAGCGTGACGCCGGCGAGCCGCGCAGCGGAACGCCCACGAAAGGCTTGCCCGCACGAGTTCAATGGCGCCCTTCTCCCAAATTCTGCCACTATGGGCGACAGATCCGGGCGTTAGGTCCGGAGGGCGGAGAGGGCGGAAACGGAATGATGCCCGGCGACGAATCAGGAAACGACCGATTGCTCACCCCGTCGGAGGTCGCGGAGATGTTCCGCGTCAATCCCAAGACGGTGACCCGGTGGGCACGAACCGGCAGGCTGAGAGCGATCAAGACGATCGGCGGCCACCGTCGGTATCGCCTCTCCGAGGTTCGCAAGGCGGTCGAGGCCGCGAACGAACCGAACTGACCAGGTCTTCCATGCCACCGCCGGTGCGGTGGCGCGGTGGTGCGCGGTCGCCCGGCGGATCAGACGCCCGGGTTTGCCAACGCGGCGCGCAACCGACCGGCGTAGTCCGACATCTCGTCGTCGTCGGCGTACCGCTGCCGCGGCCAGAAGAAGCCCCGTAGACCGTCGCCCTTGGTGCGCGGCACGACGTGCACGTGGACGTGTGGGACGGCCTGGCTGACGACGTTGTTCTGCGCCACCCACGACCCCTGCGCGCCCAGACCGGCGACGACGGCCGCCGCCGCGTGCTGAACCGCCACGAACAGCGACGTCAGGAGCGGAGTCGACAACTCGGGCAGCGTGGCGACGTGCAGCCGCGGGACGACGAGCAGGTGACCCTTGAACACGGGCCGGATGTCGAGGAAGGCCACGACCTGCGGTTCGTCGATCACGACGTGTGCCGGCGCGTCGCCGGCGACGATCGCGCAGAACAGGCAATCGCTGCCGGGCATCCGGACCTACGCGGCGACCTGCTGTCCGGTCGCGTACCGGTACAGGTAGGCGACCGCGATGTAGGCGATGGCCTCCGTCACGAACACGCCCACGATGCACGCGATGACGCCGAGCACGCCGACGACGATCGAGAGAAGAACCGCAAACGCGAGACCCTTGCTCTGCACCGCCTCTCGGCTCGCGCTCAACGCTTCCCCGAGACTCAATCGTCCGTCGATGAAGTAGAACGGCGCGAGACCGAAGAACGCGAGCACGAACAGACCGGGGATCACGCAGAGCACCAGCCCGAGGCCCACCATGAGCCCGAACACGAACGAGAACACGATCCATTCGCCCCAGCGGTCGTACTGAAACGCCTTGCCCACGTCGGCCGGCTCGCCGGCGGTGATCATCAGCGCCACGCGATACAGACCGAGACCGGCGACGGCGCTCACGATGATCCCCAGGATCTGGAACAACGCGGCTCCCGCGAGCGAATGGATCGCGGCTCTCCCGATCAGCGATAGGACGATCTGCGCCGCGACGGGAATGAGCACGACGACGAGCATGGGGCCGACGTTCTCTTGAAACTTCTTCCAGCCGTAGCCGATGGCCGTGCCGACGTCGGGGCTTCCGGCTCCTGGTTGTGGCGAGCCGTAGGGCGGCGGCGGTGGGGGCGGCGGAAGATCGGTCACGGGTCAACCTCCGGTAGAGACCGTCAGGACGCTAACCGTCCTTCTTCGGCAACCGAGGGACCCGGCTTCAGTCCCGGCCCTTCAGTCGGGCCCTTCACTCGGGAGACGTGTAGGGGCGTTCTCGCGGTTGGGCGGCCGAGCGCTTCGGAACCATCACGCGGCGACGGAAGTAGCACACCTCCTCGCCGCGCTGGTTGAAGCCCCGCGTCTCGACCCCGACCACACCCCGGTCGGGTTTGCTCTGCGATTCCTTCTTTTCGAGCACTTTCGTCTCGGCATAGATCGTGTCGCCGTGAAAGGTCGGCTTCTTGTGTTGCAGCGACTCGACCTCGAGATTGGCGATCGCGACACCACTGACGTCGGGAACCGACATACCGAGCACGAGTGAGTAGACGAGGTTCCCGACCACGACGTTCTTACCGAACTGCGTCTGACGCTCGGCGTACCACGCGTCGGTGTGCAGCGGATGGTGGTTCATGGTCATCATGCAGAAGAGATGGTCGTCGAACTCGGTGATGGTCTTGCCGGGCCAGTGCTTGTAGACGTCACCGGCCTCGAAGTCCTCGAAGTAGCGACCGAAAGGGCGCTCGTACACCGTCATGGACCGAAGGCTACCCAGGAGCCTTGCCCGAGGCTCGAGCGAGGAGCCCGCGCGCGATCACGAGCCGTTGGATCTCGTTCGTGCCCTCACCGATGATCATGAGCGGGGCGTCGCGGTAGTAACGCTCGACCGGGAGCTCGGTGGTGTAGCCGACACCGCCGTGGATGCGTAGCGCCTCGGTCGCGATCTCGAAGGCCGCTTCACTCGCGAACAACTTCGCCATTCCCGCCTCCACGTCGGCGCGCTCGCCGGCTTGCTTTCGTTCGGCCGCGTTGCGGGTGAGGAGGCGCGCGGCCTCGAGCTTGGTGGCCATGTCGGCGATCTTCATCTGGATCGCTTGATGCTCGGCGATCGGCTTGCCCATCGTGCGCCGTTCCTGCGCGTACGCGAGGGCCGCATCGAACGCCGCGCGTGCCAGGCCGACGGCGCGCGCCGCGATGTTGATGCGGCCGACCTCCAGCGCGCCGAGGATGTAGCCGAGACCGCGGCCCGCGTCTCCGAGCAAGGCGTCGACGGGTACCCGGTGGCCGTCGTAGGTCATCTCGACCGTCTCGATGCCCTTGTAGCCGAGCTTGCCGATGTTCCGACTGACCGTGATGCCGCCGAAGCGCGGCCCCGGATCCTTCTCGACGATCAGACACGAGATGCCCTCTTCGGTGCGCACCGCGAGGGCGACGATGCCGGCACGCTCGCCGTTGGTCACCCACATCTTCGTGCCGTCGATGACGTACTCGTCGCCGTCGCGCGCCGCGCGGCACGAGAGGTTGCGCGTATCGCTCCCGGCGTCGGCCTCCGAGAGTGAAAGGCAGCCCCGTAGCTGGCCCGTCGCCATGCGCGGCAGCCAGCGCTGCTTCTGTTCCTCGGTGCCGTGGTGCACGATCAGGTGCGCGGCGATCGTGTGCGTGTTGACGACCCCCGACAGCGACATCCAGCCGTATGCGAGCTCCTCGACGACCGCGATGTAGGTGAGGAGATCGAGCCCCAGCCCCCCGTAGGCCTCCGGGATCGCGATGCCGAACAGACCGAACGCCTTCATCTGATCGACGATGGCCTCGGGATAGGTGTCGGCGTGCTCGAGCGCGGACGCGACGGGCATCACCTCCCGGGCGATGAACCGCCGGACGGTATCGACGAGCTCGCGCCGCACCTCGGGATCGGTCGCAATAGTCATGTCCCGCATGCTACGAGCGGAACCTCGGGCAACGCCGAGGCCGATACCCTCGACCGCCGATGATGGAACATCGCACGATCATGGGGTTCCAGCGCGACGAGGCGATCAGGCAGCGTCGCGTCGACCGGGTCGTCATGCGGCGCGTCCTCACCTACATCCGCCCGTACCTGCGGCCGCTGATCGCGTTCGTCGTCTCGGTGATCCTCGGATCGATCGCCACCGCAGTCACGCCGCTGCTGCTCAAGGTCCTGCTCGACGACGCCATTCCCCCCAAGCACCACAACCGGCATCTCGTGATGGTCGTAGCCGTCGCCGCCGTCGGAATTGCACTCTTCAACGCGATCATGTCGCTCGCCCAGCGCTACTACTCGGCGCGCATCGGCGAAGGACTGATCTACGACCTCCGCGTCAAGCTCTTCGACCACGTACAGCACATGCCGATCGCGTTCTTCACCCGCACGCAGACCGGAGCCCTGCAGTCGCGCCTGAACAACGACGTCGTCGGCGCCCAACAAGCGGTCACGAACACGCTCGGCACCGTGTTGCAGAACTTCATCCAGCTCGTCGTGACGCTCGCGATCATGTTCCAGCTGAGCTGGCAGATCACGTTGCTGACCCTTCTCGCGCTCCCCGCGTTCATCTATCCGGCTCGGTTCCTCGGACCCCGCATCCAGAAGCTCGCTCGAGTCGGCATGCAGGAGAACGCGGCGATGAACAACATCACGGCCGAGCGGTTCAACGTTGCCGGAGCGATGCTGTCGAAGCTCTTCGGGCGACCTCACCGAGAGCGTGAGGCATTCGCAGCGCGGGCGGGAAGCGTGCGCGACGTCGGCATCGCCACCGCGATCTACAGCCGCGTGCTGCTCGTCGCGCTCGGGCTCGTGACCGCGCTCGGCACCGCGATCGTCTACTGGATCGGCGGCAACCTCGCGGTCTCCGGCACCATCACGTCGGGCACGCTTGCCGCGTTCGCGGCATACGTCGCACTGATCTACCAACCGCTCGCGCAGCTCACGAACTCACGAGTCGACGTGCTCACCGCACTCGTGTCGTTCGAGCGGGTGTTCGAAGTAATCGATTTCCCCGCGGCCATCACCGACCGGCCCGGCGCGATCGACCTCGTCGAGCCGCGTGGGCGCGTCGAGCTCGACCACGTCTGGTTCCGTCACCCGCCCGGGCGCGAGGTGTCGCTCGAGTCTCTGGAGGCCCCCGGCACCCCCGGAGCCGACGAACCGAGCGACTGGACGCTGCGGGACGTGTCGCTCGTGGTCGAGCCGGGCGAAACCGTGGCGCTGGTCGGCGCGTCCGGTGCCGGCAAGACCACGATCGCGATGCTCGTGCCGCGTGTCTACGACACCGTGCAGGGCTCCGTGCGCATCGACGGCCACGACGTGCGCGATCTCACCCTCGAGTCCGTGCACGCGGCCATCGGGCTCGTGCCCCAGGACCCGCACCTCTTCCACGACACCATCCGGGTCAACCTGCGGTTCGCGCGCCCCGAAGCGACCGACGCCGAGCTGCAGCAGGCCCTCGAGCGGGCGCGGATCTGGGACCTCGTCACGTCGCTCCCGGATGGTCTCGACACTGTCGTCGGCGAGCGCGGCTACCGCATGTCGGGTGGTGAGAAGCAACGTCTCGCCATCGCACGACTCCTCCTCAAGAACCCGGCGATCGTGATCCTCGACGAGGCGACGTCGCACCTCGACTCCGAGTCGGAGCTCGCCATCCAGCGCGCGTTCGACGAGGCGCTGCGCGGCCGGACCGCGATCGTGATCGCGCACCGGCTGTCCACGATCGTCGACGCCGACCGCATCGTCGTGGTCGAGGCCGGACGAATCGTCGAGAGTGGTACGCACCGCGAGCTCCTGGCCCGGGGCGGGGTGTACGCCGAGTTGTACCGGACCCAACTGGGTAGGTCCGAGGGAGACTCGAAGACCGCCTAGCCGGACGCGCCCTGCTGCGCACAACGGCCGCCCACTACGCTGGTCCGGAACCCCGCCGATGACTCAGACGCCCCCGCCCGAGACGTCCGTCCAGGACGAAAGCAGTCGTCGCGCCCGGCTCGCGGCGCGCCGTTCGTACCGGACCCGAATCGTCGTGACGATCGCCGTCATCGCGATCTTGGGAGCCGTCGCGGCCGGGGCCTACGCCCTGAACGCCAACGACACGCCCGCACACGCCGCCGGTTCCGGCGTCCCCACCACCGCCCAATTCGGCGCCGGCGATGCGATCGTTCCTGCGGGCGCGGTCAAGGCTCTGCCGGAGCGGAAGCTCGACCACACGAATCCGCTCCGGCTGTGGATCGGCGGCGACTCGCTCGCAGGCTCGTTCGGACCGGCGCTCGGCGATCGCGTCGGCGCAACCGGCATCGTGAAGACGGTCATCGACTACAAGGTCTCCAGCGGACTGTGGAGCAACGACATCCGCGACTGGTACCAGCGGGCGGCCGAGCAGATGGTCTCCGACAATCCCGAGGCGGTCGTGTTCATCATCGGCACCAACGACACGCCCGTCGTCAACCAGGTCGACGCCAACGGCGACGGCGTACCCGATTGGCAGGCGGCCTACCGGATCAAGGTCGCCCGCATGATGGACCTCTTCGTCGGCGCCCACCATCGCACCGTGTACTGGCTGGGCCCGCCGACCCTCGGCACGCAGAGCCTCGATCGCGGGGCCGATGCAATCGGCCAGATCATGCACGAGGAAGCACTGAAGCGCTCGCCGGACGTCACGTACATCGACACGTACAAGCTCTTCTCGACCAAGGACGGCACCTACTCGCGCCGCATCCTCGACGAGAACGGCAACGAGATCGTCGCCCGCATCGCGGACGGCACGCACTTCAGCGAGCTCGGCGCCCAATACCTCGCCCGAGCGGTGTTCGCGTTCGTCGACGCGCGCTGGCGGCTCACCAAACAGGCCGAACCGGCTGTTCCGATCGGCTGGACCTCCGCGCCGGGCAGCGGCGAGTCGGTGCCGGGCTTCTCGTCGCAGCCGCGATCGCGCTACCGCTCCACGTACCGCCCGACCGCCACGACGGCACCGTCCTTCTCGGGCACGACTGCCCCTCCGGAGGCGTCGACGACGCCGACCGCGGCGCCGACGACGGTTGCCTCGACCGTCCCGCACACCACCCCGCAAACCACGGCTCCGAAGTCGACCTCTCCTCCCACGACGACGCATACAACGCCCTCGGTGCCGTAGCCGAGCGCACTCGCGCATGCGGCCGGCCCGGCCATCGGTCGGTATCGTGCGCGTATGAGCACCGAGCAGGAACGCGCGGCAGCCACGGCCGTCGATCTGGCGGCGGCGGTCGTCGACACCGCCGGTTTGCACCTGGCGAACGCGAGCCTGGCCGACGGCAAGCTGTCGGTGGCCAAGCTCGACGAGAGCCAGGTGATCGCGTACGACCTCGCCCATGCCGCCGCGGCCGTCGAGGCGGCGCGGGTGATGTGCCGCTACGCCGAGCACGGCGAGGTCGAATCGATGCTGGCCCGGGCGTACGTCGCCGATGCCGTCACCGACATCGTCGGCCGCCTCATCGGCCGCGAGAGCCTCTGGGGTGTC
>DATCCI010000678.1:0-6117 GCA_036511415.1 Acidimicrobiia bacterium | reverse complement strand
TCCTCGCCGGTGACCGGGCCGGCCGAGCCGACCGGTAGCCGACGCCCGGTCGCGGCGGCTCAGCTGCCGAAGCCCGGGCGTTTCTCGTCGCGTTTGGCGTGCTTGTCGGCGCGCTTCTCCTTCAACGACTTTCCGGGTTTCTTGCTGTTCGACTTCTTGGGTGACTTGTCGGCCATAGGGTCGAAGGGTAATCCGATGCGGCAAGGTGTGCGCTGCCGTTCGCGCCGCGGGCGGCCGGCGACTGGAGGCGAGGATGGCGGGGCGGTTCGCTCGCGACGACGAGGTCGAGGCCTGGCAGGAGGACGGCTGGGCACTGCTCGACGGTCTCGTCGCCACCGAGGAGATCGACACCGCGAGCGCCGACCTCCGGTACGTGTTCCCGACTCCTGAGAAGTTCCACGCCGACCCCGAGGCGCACCGGCCGCCCGGACGCAGTACCGCCGAGCTGCGCCGCGGTTACCCGGAGATGCCCGCGACCGGTCCGGCGTTCCGGCCCGAGCAGCACCGCTTCAGTGGTCAGTTCCCGTTCTACGGGAGCGGCGCGCTCAGCCGCCTGTGCGTGCATCCCGCGATCGTCGACTTCATGGAGCGCGCGTTGGAAACCGCCGACCTCCGCGTGTACCAGACGCAGGTGAGTGCGAAGTATGCGGGCGACGCGAACTTCGAGCAACCGATGCACACGGATCGCAACCATTCTTTCCTGCCGCCCCGAATGGAGCCGCCGTGGTGGCACGTCGAGTCCTTTCTGTACCTGACCGACGTCGACGAGGGAACCGCCTCGACGCACCTCGTCCCGAACGGGGACGCGGTCGGCCGCTCGCGCAACTCGATCTTCATGCCGGACGGCGATCCGGCGCTGTACGCCCATGAACGCGCGGCCGCCGGTCGCCGCGGCTCCTTGCTCGTCTACCGGCCCGACGTCTTTCATCGGGGCGTCGATCTCACGAGACCGGGCGGGTATCGCTTCTTGTTGAACGTCAGTTACAAGGTCGCGGGCCAGGACTGGGTCGGGTACCACTCGGTGCAATCGAACGCGACGCATCCGTCGTGGGTGCAGTTCGTCGAGGGATCCACGCCGCGCGAGCTCGAGCTGTTCGGATTCCCGCCGCCGGGTCATCCGGTCTGGACGGATGCACTCGTCGACGCGACTACGGAGAAGTATCCGAAGCTCGACGTCGAGCCTTGGCGACGCGCGCTTCGGCGATGACGGCCGCGGGCACGGGCCGTAGATCGCGCACGATGCCGACCCAGCTGAGCGCGCGCAGCACGTAGTAGGTCGCGTCGACCTGCCACCACCGGAATCCCTGACGGGCCGACCACGGGTAACGGTGATGGTTGTTGTGCCAGCCCTCGCCGCCGGTCGCGAGCGCGACGAGCAAGGTGTTGCGACTCGTGTCGTCGGTCTCGTAGGCCCGGCGCCCGAACACGTGCGCAACCGAGTTCACCGTGAAGGTCACGTGCCAGAGCACCACCGTCGACGCGAAGAACCCGATGAGCAGTCCGCTCCAGCCCCCGATCGCGAAGCAGATGACCCCGAGGGTCCACGGCCCGATCCAGTCGTGGCGGTCGATGAAGCGCAGCTCCGGGTAGCTCGCGAAGTCGCGGATCTGCGTGCGATCGGCCTTGTTGTACTTGTCGCACAGGATCCAGCCGACATGGCTCCACCAAAAGCCGCGCTTGGGCGAATGCACGTCCCGCTCGGTGTCGGAGAAGCGGTGATGGTTGCGGTGGTGCGCGGCCCACCAAAGTGGACCCTTTTGCGCGGCCATGGTCCCGCCGAACGCCAAGACGAACTGCGAGACACGGTTGAGCCGATAGGTCTTGTGTGCGAAGTAGCGGTGATAGCCGGCCGTGATGAAGAACATCCGGGTCGTGAACGCGACGAACGCGAGGATCAACGCGGTCCGGGTGACGCCGGTGAAGATCGCGAGGAAGGGAATCAGGTGCACCGCGAAGAACGCGAGCGAGGAGCGGACGTTGAGCCGGTCCTCCGCCCTTCGGTGCCCGGTGGGCGGCTGGGATGCTTCGGCACTGGGGCCGTCCACGTGGGCGGCGATACCGGCGAGCGACTGGTTCACGCTGCTCCTGTAATGCGCGGCCTGTGGCGTGTCGGGCCTGGGGGTCGGGAATCTCGGCGGGAAACTCGGACCGGAGACTATTCGGACAGGCGGGCGGTGAGGAGGGTCATCAGCTCCGTCTTCTCCTCGTCGAAAGCCTCGAACGTGATCCGACCGGCGTCGAATTCCTCGTGCATCGCGGCGATGCGCTCGATCAGCTCCTCGGTCGTCGCGGAGTTCTCGTCGAACTCGGGGCCGGTTTCCCCGTCCTCGTCGGGCGACTTGTCGTGGCGCCGCTCGCGCTTGGCGGTGGCCTTCGCCTGCTTCGAGCGCTCGCGTTCCCGTTTGTTCGAGGTCGTTCGTCGAGTTGCCATATCGTCTCCTCATCCGGCGGCGAGAGCGCAGGACCCGCCGGCGCGCGCTCGCGAGATGATCGAAAATGTCGTCAGCCGGTCGTGGGAGGATGGCGGTGGGAGGCCGAGATCGCCCACGCGGCTGCCCCGACAGCCTAGGCGCTCGCCGCGCGAATACCCGGACAGGGGCCGTCGGTCATCGCCCGGTGGCGGTCTCGGTCGAGGCCGACCGGACACCGAGAAAGGCCAGATCAGCGTGGTGACGCTCGCAGCCTTGCTGCTCGATCATCCCAACTCCCCCGACGAGCCGCTCCTGCACGGCCCGGACGTGACGCTGACGGCCGGGGTTGCCCGGGCCCGGGCCCGAGCCGTTGCGGTCGCTCTGCGTGTCGCGGGTGTCGAGCCCGGTCACGCGGTCGCGGTCCAGCTTCCGAACGGTCCCGGCGCGATCACGGCGATGTTCGGCGTCTGGCTGGCCGGTGGGGTGTTCGTGCCCGTCAACCCTCGGTCGCCCGAGCTCGAGCGGCGCAACGTGCTGGAAGCGACGCGTCCCGCGGTGCTGCTCGCTGGTGACGAGCCCCGGAAACTCTCCGACCCGGCGCCGTACGACGCGGGCGTCGCGTTCGTGACGTGGACGTCGGGCACGACGGGTACGCCCCAGCCGGTCCTGCACACACATGCGAACTATCTCGAGCTGCTCGACCGCGTGCTCGCACCGCTGCGCGGCGACGCGCGCCCCGACCGCGACCGCCGGCCTTCTCCGAACCTCGTGCCGGTGTCGCTCGCGCTCAACGCCGGCATCTACAACGTGTTGTTCGGGTTGCGAGCCGGAGCCGAGGTCGTCGTCATGGACGGCTTCGATCCGGTGGTGTTCGCCGCGTTGGTCAGCCGGTTCGGGATCCGCTCGACGGTGCTCCCGCCGGGGGCGATGGCGATGCTGTCGGATGATCCGACGGTGATCGACATCGCACCGCTGCGCTACGTGCGCAGCATCACCGCACCGCTCTCGCCGTTGCAGGCCCGCCGATTTGCCGACAAGTTCGGTGTCGTCGTACTGAACGGCTACGGGCAGGCCGAGATCGGGGAGGTCATCGGGTGGACGGCCGCCGACGCGCGTGAGCATCCCGAGAAACTCGGCGCGGTCGGGCGTGCTCATCCCGGTGTGTCGATCAAGATCGCGCCCGTCGATGCGGAGTCGGATCCCGTCGGACGTTTGCTGGTGCGCCCCCCGACGACCGCAGTCGGCATCGCCGCATCGCGCGTCGACGCCGAGGGCTACGTCGACACCGGCGACCTGGCGCGCATCGACGACGACGGCTTCGTGTGGGTCGAGGGCCGGGCGGGCGATGTCATCAATCGCGGCGGCAACAAGGTGTTCCCGGAGCACGTCGAGGAGGTGCTGCGTTTGGTGCCCGGGGTTGCCGAGGCCGCGGTCGCCGGCCGGCCCGACGACCGGCTGGGCGAGGTTCCGGTCGCGTACCTCGTCGTGTCGGCCGATGTGTCCGATGACGACCTCATTGCCGTGTGCCGGGCGCATCTCGCCCCGTACAAGGTCCCCGTCGCCTTCCTGCGCGTCGCCGCGTTGCCGAGGAGCGAGGTGGGCAAGGTGCTGCGACGCGAGCTCGCGAACCTGCCCGTCGACCCCGCGAGTTGACCCCCGCCCGCTCGAGAGAGCTGCGTCAGCCGGCCGGGAGGTCGCGGGACGGACGAGCGGGCGGGTCGCCCGCCTCGGCATCCGCGTGCGCGACGCGATCGCGCACCCACGAAAGGCTGTTCTCACCCGACGCCATCGCGTTCTCCCAGCCGCTCATGACGGCTTCGGCGGCGGGGCGACCGCGCACGATCCCGAGCACCTCGACGGTCAACTGCTCGCCGGAAACGTGTGTCGCGCGCATGTCGCCGATCACGTCCGAGCGAAGGCCACCCAACGGGTCGCGCATCGCGTAGAGCTCTCCCGTCGCCTCCACCCACGAAACCTGGGTACGGGCGCCGGCCTCGTCCCAATCGGTTCCGAACTCGAGCTCCTCGGAATGACGGCGGCGGGGGTCGGCGTCATAGAACTGTTCGAGGTCCACGGAACCATTCTGGCGCGTCGAGAGTACGGTCGACGCATGGCCACGATCGATCCCTTCGCTCCGGCTCGGCTCGGCCCGGTCCGCGTGCGCAATCGCATCGTCAAGGCTGCGACCTTCGAGGGGCGCACCCCCAAGCGCCTGGTCACGCCCGAGCTCGTCGAGTTCCACCGCCGGTTCGCCGCCGGCGGAGTCGGCATGACGACGGTCGCGTATTGTGCGGTAACCCGCGCCGGCAGCACCGACGGCCATCAGATCGTGCTCGACGCCCCCGAGGTCGGCGCCGGCCTGCGGGTCCTCACCGATGCCGTCCACGCCGAGGGCGCCGCGGTCGCCGCGCAGATCGGACACGCCGGCCCGGTCGCGAACCCGATGGGAACGAAGTCGACGGCGGTCGCGCCTTCGCGTGTCTTCAGTCCGCTCGGCATGCGCCGGACGCGCTCGTTGACCGGCGACGAGATCGCGACGATCGTCGAGCAGTACGCGCACGGCGCGCGGGTGCTCCGCGACGCGGGCTTCGACGCGATCGAGGTGCACATCGGACACGGCTACTTGCTGAGCGCGTTCCTGTCACCCAAGTTGAACAAGCGCACCGATGAGTTCGGCGGCAGCCTCGAGAACCGGTCCCGCCTCCCGCTCGAAGTCGTGCGCGCGGTACGCGCCGCCGCGGGGCGCGACGTCGCCGTCACCGCCAAGATCAACATGGCCGACGGAGTACGGGGCGGGTTCTGGCTCGTCGAGAGCATTGCGTTCGCGCGGATGCTCGAAGCCGACGGCTCACTCGACGCGCTGACCCTCACCGGTGGGAGCTCCTTCGAGAACCCCATGTATTTGTTCCGCGGGGAGGCGCCCGTCGCGGAGATGGCGGAGATGTTCCCGGGTGTCTTGAAGCGGGGCATCAAGCTCGTGGGCGGCACGTTCTTCAAGGAGTACCCGTTCGAGGAGGCGTACTTCTTGCCGTACGCCCGCCAGTTCCGGGCTGCGCTCTCGATGCCGCTCGTCCTGCTCGGTGGGATCAACCGGCTCGACACCATTGCCCACGCGCTCGACGAGGGGTTCGCCTTCGTGCAGATGGGCCGCGCGCTCCTCCGCGAGCCGGAGCTACTCCTCGAGATGCAGAAGGACCCGCAGCGGGAATCGCTGTGCGTGCACTGCAACAAATGCATGCCGACGATCTACTCCGGCACCCGCTGCGTGTTGGCTGATTGACGGACTCACACTTCGACGATCTCCGACGGAGAGATCTCGAGATAGTCCTCGAGGTTCCGGTGCATATTGACGATGCGGCACTCCTCGGTCGGCGAGAGCGTCAGATGGGTCAGCCCGGGTTGGTGCAGCCCGCGCTGACTGCGTCCGAAGTTCGCGAAGTCCTGATTGAGGATCAGGCCGAGCGGGAGCTCGCCGTCGGGCGAGAGCTCCACGTCGATCGGCTTCGCTCGCGGCGACGGGTTCCCGCCGTGCGCGCTCGGTGACGCGACCCGCAGGAACGAGAACGCGTCCATGTACGCGTCGTCGGGCGTCGCGCCGGGACGCGAACGCACCACCTGCATCATGTCGGCGAACACCAGCACCGTGACGTTGGGGAAGAGGTTGTACTGCGACATGTCGATGAGCTGCGCGTCGTCGAGCGAGGCG
>DATCCI010000677.1:0-2462 GCA_036511415.1 Acidimicrobiia bacterium | reverse complement strand
AGCCCGCCGCGCTCGACCCCGAAGATCCGGTTGGTCTCGTCGGATCTGCGCGCCGTGTCGGACGCAAGGTCCCAGTCCCAGCTCCCGACATGGGCGATCCGCTGGGCCTCGGCAAGGGTGCGCTCGCTTTCGCGCAGCGCCACCTCGGCGGCCAGGCGCTCGGTGATGTCCCGGATGTTGCGCTGGAGACGGCCGTCGGGGAGCTGGGAAAAGCTGACCTCCGCCGGCAGGCTCGTCCCGTCCTTGCGCCGGTACCGCCGCTCGACGAGGAGGCCGGCTCCGGCCACGGTCTCGGCGAGCCGCACGTCCATGTCGTCGGGGGTCAGCGGGTCATCGTCTGCGCTCAGGCTCGGCGTGAACGTCGCCAGGAGCTCATCGTGTGAGTAGCCCAGCATCCGGCAGATGGCCGGGTTCGCCTCGACGTAGCGGCCGGTCTGGTCCGAGACGAGGACGCCGTCCGCCGACTGCTCGACGAGTGCGCGGTAGAGGTCATCGCTGGCGCGCAGGGCCTGCTCCGCGGCGACGTCCTGATTCCGCAGGCGTGCGCGGACTCGGGCCGCGATCTCATCGAGCCGGATCGGCTTCGGGAGGTAGTCGTCGGCACCAATCCCGAGACTCGTGACCAGGGGATATTCGTCGCCCATGCCGGTCAACACCATGATCGGCAAGGTTGCCGTCTTCGGTTGCTCCCGGAGCGCGCGGATGACGTCCAAGCCCGACATCCCGGGCATGCCCATGTCGAGGATGACGAGGCCGATCTTCTGGCCGGCCATGAGCTCGAGCGCGGCTTCGCCGCTCGCCGCCTCGCGGACGTCGAAGCCCTCGCGTCGAAGGTGCGTGGCGACGAGCTCGCGCTCGGCGGTGTCGTCGTCGACGAGGAGGATCGGCGCTCCGCGCCCCGTTGACAGCATGGTCAATGACTCCCGGACCCGACTGCCGGCTCCGTCACGCTGGGGTCGGCCTGCCGCCTCGCCCGCGCCTGCTGGACCGCGAGAACCAGCTGGCTTGACGTGACCGGCTTCGGCACGAACGTCGCGCCGCGACTCGTCACCCGTTCGAGGTTGAGCGTCTGGGCCGTGTACCCGGAAATCATCACGACTCCGACGTCCGGATAGCGATCCATCACCAGCTCGGCAAGCTCGATTCCGGACATGTGCGGCATGACGACATCGGTGACCAGCACGTCGATCGGCTCTTCGAGTCGGGCCAGCCGCGCGATCGCCTCGTCGCCATCGGCGACCGCGATCACCCGGTAGCCGGACCGGGTGAGCATCTGCGCGGTCATGTCGCGAACGACGGGCTCATCCTCGACGACGAGGACCGTGCCGGTTCCGACCGCGGGGGTTGCCGCGACCTCCGGCGGTTCGGCCGTTCCGGGAGCGTCGACCCGCGGAAACCAGAGCTTGAACGTGGAGCCCAGCCCGGGTTCGGAGTAGACCCAGATGTGGCCGCCCGCCTGGTGGACGATTCCGTATGCAGTGGCGAGCCCAAGGCCGGTCCCCTTGCCGAGCCCTTTGGTCGTGAAGAAGGGCTCGAAGATGCGCTCCCGCATTGCGCGATCCATCCCGACCCCGGTGTCGCTGACGACGAGCAGCACGTACGGGCCGGGCCGTGCGTCGAAATGCTCGACCGCGTATCGCTCCTCGACCACCTCGTTCCCGGTCTCGATCGTGACCGTTCCGCCGTCAGGCATCGCGTCGCGGGCGTTGACGACCAGGTTGACGAGGATCTGGTCGAGCTGCCCTGCATCCGCACGGATGTGACCGGCGTCGTCGCCCAGCTTGATGAGGAGCCGCATGTTCTCGCCGATCAGCTTCCGCACCATCGGCTCGAGGCCATCGACGGCAGCGTTGAGGTCCAGCACCGTCGGGCGGATGACCTGCTGGCGGCTGAAGGCAAGGAGCTGCTCCGTCAGGGTCGCCGCTCGTTCCCCAGCTTCCCGGATTGCCCGCACGTTTCGAAGCGTCTCGTCAAGATCGAGCTCTGCCCGTCTCTCCGGGACCAGGTCCTGGTCGAGCATCTCGGCATGCCCGTTGATCACGAAGAGCATGTTGTTGAAGTCGTGGGCGATCCCGCCTGCCAGTCGTCCGATCGACTCGAGCTTCTGGGCCTGGAGCAGCTGGCCCTCGGCCAGCTTGCGCACGCTGATGTTGCGGATCGCCGCGGTGACGAGGATCCCGTCGGCGCTCTCGAGGGGGCTCAGCATGATCTCGATCGGGAACTCGCTGCCATCCTTGCGCCGCCCCGAGAGCTCGATCCCGGTCCCGATCTGCTGCGCCAGCGCCTCGGCCGCGGATCGAAGGTCGTCGGCGATCAAACGCTCTGCGAAGCCCACCGGGATGATGTTCGTGACGGGTTGGCCGACGAGCTCGTCGCGGCGGTAGCCGAACTGCTTCTCGGCCTGCAGGTTGAGCAGGACGATCTCGCCGCGCTGGTCCACCACGACCATGGCGTCCGGCGCC
>DATCCI010000676.1:0-5142 GCA_036511415.1 Acidimicrobiia bacterium | reverse complement strand
CACCGAGCTGGCGGCGCGGGGTGCCGGGGTCGTGCTCGTCGCCCGGTCGGTCGAGCCGCTCGAGAAGCTCGCGGCCGAGCTCGGCGGTGAGGCCTTCGCGGCCGATCTCGCCGACGCGTCGGCCATCGAGCCCCTCGTGCGCCGGATCGAGGCCGCGGGGCCGATCGACGTACTGGTCAACAACGCCGGCGTCGACCTCACGGGCGATCTCGTCGCCCTGGCGAGTGAAGAGATCGCGCGCCTCGTCGCGGTCAACCTGTGTGCACCGATGTTGCTGTGCCGCGCCGCGATCCCGGGTATGCGGCGTCGAGGCAAGGGGCACATCGTCAACGTCTCGTCGCTCGCCGGCACCAATGCGGTCCCCGGCCTGGCGCCGTACTCCGCGTCGAAGGCGGGGCTCAGTCACTTCACCGCCGGCCTGCGGGCCGACCTGAAGGGGACGCCGATCACGACGACCCTTGCGGAGGTCGGCACGGTCGAGAGCACGATGGTCGATTCGCTGCGCTCCTACGAGCCGACGCGCCGCGCTCTCGCCCGGCTCGAACGGCTCCACGTCTCGATCGACCTCGATATGGGCGTCGTTGTCGACGCGATCGTCGACGCGATCGAGCGCGACAAGCGACACGTTCGCTTGCCGAAACGCGACGTGTTGTTTCCGTTGATCGTCGAGGCGCCGCGCCGCCTCACCGAGCTTCTCCTGGTGGGTGTGAAATGACGATTCCGAGGACGATCGACGACATCACACCCGTTTGGCTGAGCGACGCCCTCGGTCGGTCGGTGACCCGGGTGACGAAGGAGCCCGTGGGTGTGGGCATCGGTCTCGTCGGCCAGCTGTTCCGGCTGCAGATGGAAGGCGGCGCGGAACCGTCGACGGTAATCGCGAAGCTGGCGGCTCCCACCGACGACGGCCGCTTCGTCGCGACCGTCCTCAACATGTACGGCCGCGAGGTCGGCTTCTACACCGAATTGTCGGAACGCACGTCGATCGCACACCCCGACTGCTACTTCGCGGCACACGACCCGGTGACACAGGACACGGTGCTGCTGCTCGAGGACGTCTCGGTGCGCGGGCGCGCCGGTGACCAGGTGACCGGGTGCTCGCTCGACGAGGCGCGCGCCGCGATTCGCACCCTCGCCCGATTGCACGCCTGCTTCTGGGACGATCCGTCGCTGCCCGCGTCGCCGTTCCTCCTGCAGCTCGCCGACGATCCCTATCCGGCCGCGGTCGCGATGGCATACGAGGTGGCGTGGCCGCGGGTGCAGGAGCTGTTCGGCGACATGATCGACGACCGCGTCCGTGACTTCGGCGACAACTACGCGCCGCGCATCCCCGCGATGTTCGCCAAGCTGTGCGACGGACCGCTCGTGCTGTCGCATGCCGACTGGCGACTCGACAATCTCTTCTTCACCGACGAAGACGACGTGATCGCGGTCGACTGGCAGCTCATCGACCGGTCCGTCGGGCCCCGCGACCTCTCCTATCACGTGACCCAGAGCGTCAACATCGACGACCCGGCCGGGTACCAGCACGCGTTCGACACGTACATCTCCGATCTCGAGGATCTCGGCGTCGACGTCGACCGGTCGTGGGCGTGGGAGATGTACCGCTACGGCACGGTGCTCGGGTTCGTCTACCCGGTCATCGCCACCGGCGCGCTGACGATCGAAGACCCTCGGCACGTCGAGCTCACCCGAGCACTCTTCCGGCGCAGTCTCGCCGCGCTGGACGCGCTCGACGCCTTCGCGCTGCCGCTGTAGCGGTCCTCGCCCGCTTCGTTGCCGGCGCAAGGAGCCGATCTCGTCGCCGGGCGGCCGTCGGCAGCCCGGTTCGTGGCGTATGCTCGTGCTACCGCTCGGGCGACGTCCCGCGTGGTGTCTGGCGACCCTCCTGGTACCGGGGCTGGTGGGAGCACGACCTCCCACCTGCTTCCTGAGAACCGAGACGACCATGACCACGTTGCTGGACCCCCCTGCTCCTCCCTTTCGCGCGCCCGAACCGCCCCCGAGCCGCGCCAGCGTGCGCGCGGGACGCTTGGTCACCGGGTTCCTCATGATCAGCCCGCCGGTGGCGCTCGCGATCGCGGTTCCCCTCCTCTGGGGTCACGCGGTGAACCTGCTCGACGTCATCCTCGCCGCGGCCTTCTACATCGTCACCGGGTTGGGGATCGCCGTCGGCTATCACCGACTCTTCACGCACCGGAGCTTCCGGGCGGTGCGCTGGCTCAAGATCCTCTTGGCCTCGACCGGCTCGATGGCCGTCGAAGGCTCCGTCGTCGGTTGGGTCGCCATCCATCGTCGCCACCACGTGTTCAGCGACAAGCCCGGCGATCCGCACTCGCCCCACGAGTACGGTCCCGGACCGGCAGCCCAGATCCGTGGGTTCGCGCACGCGCACGTCGGATGGCTGTTCAAGGCCGATCCGACTTCGGCGGAGCGCTACGCCCCCGATCTCCTCGCCGACGCCGACACGATGATCATCAGCCGCCTGTTTCCGCTCTTCGCGGTGGCATCGCTCGCGGCGCCCTTCTTCCTCGGGTGGACCATCACCGGAGCGCTCAGCGGAGCGCTCACCGCCTTCTTGTGGGCGGGTCTCGCGCGCATGATGCTCCTGCACCACGTGACCTGGAGCGTCAACTCCATCTGCCACATGTTCGGCAGCCAGCCGGCAACGGAGAAGGATTCCAGCACCAACTTCGCGCCTCTCGGCGTCATCTCGTTCGGCGAGGCCTGGCACAACTTCCACCACGCGTTCCCGCGCTCGGCGCGCCACGGCGCGCTCGCGCATCAAATCGACCCGGGCGCGGCCGTGATCCGGCTCTTCGAGCGCGCGGGTTGGGCCACCGACGTGCATTGGCCGACGTCTGCACAGCTCGCCATCTGCAGGTCGGACTAAACGCATGTGTTTTTCCCCCGACGCCGACGCGGTGGTCGGGGGAATCGTTGTGGTGATCGGCGCGGACGCCTTGCGTCACGTGCGCGAGCCGAAGCAGATCCTGCTGGGGTCGCTCCCGCTTCTCTTCGGCCTCCACCAACTCGACGAGGCGTTCGTGTGGTTGGGCCTCCAAGGTCGCGTTTCCGAGTCGCTCGAGCGGATCGGCGTGTGGGTGTACATCCTCTTTGCGTTGGCCGCGTTGCCGGCCCTCGTGCCCCTCGCCGTTCTCGCGGTCGAGCGATCGCGCGCGCGCCGGCGCCTGATCAGCGTGCTCGCGGTGCTGGGAATCGCGGTGGGCGTGTCGCTCGCGGTTGCCCTGTTCCGTGGATCGGTCAACGCCGCGATCGACGGTCGCCACATCGCCTACAACGTCAGCGCCTTGAGCCAGGGCCGTGACCTCACGGCGCTCTATGTCGTCGCCGCCTGTGGCGCGCTCATTGCGTGCAGCCATCGCGATCTGGCCGTGCTGGGAGTGATGAACCTGATCGCGGTTCCGGTGCTGATGTGGATGACGGTCAGCGGCTTCATCTCGCTGTGGTGCTTCTGGGCTGCGATAGTGAGCGTCGCGATCGACCTCCACATGCGCCGTGCGGCGAGTCGCGCAGTCGGTGATCGAAGACCACGCGCGGCTCGCGTGTCGAACGTAGCGTGAGCGCATGCGCGTTCTCGTGGTCGGAGCCGGCGGAGTCGGAGCCGCGATCGCGCGCGCGGCGGCGGAGAGCGAAGTCCTCGAGCGGGTCGTAGTCGCCGACCTCGATCTCTCGCGCGCTTCCGCAGCGGTCGAACGGTGCGCGGATGCGAGATTCGTAGCACACGCGCTCGATGCGTCGAATGCGGCCGCGATCACGCATCTCGCGCACCTCGAGCGCGTCGACGTCGTGCTCAACGCGTGCGACCCGCGCCTCAATCCTTCGATATTCGCAGCTGCGTTCGATGCCGGCTGTCACTACCTCGACATGGCGATGACACTGTCGGAACCCCACCCCGAGCATCCCTTCGAGGAGCCGGGGGTGACGCTGGGTGCGGCGCAGTTCGACGCCTCCGACCGATGGAGGGAACGGGGACTCCTCGCGCTGGTGGGCATGGGCGTGGAGCCGGGTCTCTCCGACGTCTTCGCCCGCTACGCCGCCGACCATCTGTTCTCGGAGATCGACCAGATCGGCGTGCGGGACGGGTGCGACCTTGTCATCGAGGGCTACGAATTCGCACCGACGTTCTCGGTCTGGACCACCATCGAGGAGTGCCTCAATCCTCCGCTCGTCTGGGAGCACGACCGCGGGTGGTTCACCACACGGCCGTTCTCCGAGCCCGAGACCTTCGTGTTCCCCGCAGGCATCGGCCCGATCGAGTGCGTGAACGTGGAGCACGAAGAGGTGCTCTTGATCCCGCGCGCGGTGGCGTGCCGGCGGGTCACGTTCAAGTACGGACTCGGCGACGAGTTCATCGAGGTTCTCCGCGTGCTCGACAAAACCGGACTGGCCGCGACGGAGCCGGTACGAGTGCGCGGGGTTGATGTTTCGCCGCGCGACCTCGTGGCCGCGGTGCTCCCCGATCCGGCGACCCTCGGCGATCGCATGCGGGGCCGCACGTGCGCGGGCACGTGGCTGACCGGCACCGGCGTCGACGGCCGTCCGCGCGAGGTGTACCTGTATCACGTGTCGGACAACGCGGACACGATGGCACGCCACGGCGCGCAAGCCGTCGTGTGGCAGACCGCGATCAACCCCGTCATCGCGCTCGAGTTGCTCGCGACGAACGTGTGGCAAGGCGCCGGCGTACTCGGACCGGAGTCGTTCGACGCGGTTCCGTTCCTCGATCGCCTGCGCGAGCGAGGCGAGGAGTGGCACGTCGACGAGCGTTGAGTCGCGACACCGAACCTTCGCGCCGATGCGGGTGGCTGTCCGACTAGGTTTCGGCCCACATGGGGAGCGCAGAGACGGACACGGTGACCGACGATTCGCCGAGCACCGACGACCCGCCGATCGAGTCTTCTGCGCGGCGTTGGCGGGTCGTGTCGAGCTACTCGCCGGCCGCGATCAGCGTCGCGCTCCTGTTCGTCTTCGGCATCGTCAAACTGGCGCTTCCGTTGGGACGCGCGTTCACGACCTTCGGCGACATCGCGTACATCGAACTCGGTGTTCGCCAGGCGTTGCACCATGGCAACGCATTGGGTGTCTACTCGCGATTCGGCTGGCATCATCCCGGTCCGG
>DATCCI010000675.1:0-2765 GCA_036511415.1 Acidimicrobiia bacterium | reverse complement strand
CGCGGTCGAGCCGCACAACACGCTGCTCGTCGTCGACGCGATGACCGGGCAAGAAGCCGTGAACGTCGCCGAAGCGTTCAACGACGCGGTCGGACTCGACGGCGTCATCCTCACCAAGATCGACGGCGACGCCCGGGGCGGCGCGGCGCTCTCGGTGAAAGAGGTTGTCGGCAAGCCGATCCTGTTCGCCGGTACGGGCGAGAAACTCGACGAGTTCGAGCCGTTCCACCCGGATCGGATGGCGAGTCGCATCCTCGGCATGGGCGACGTCTTGACCCTCATCGAGAAGGTGGAAGCCACCTTCGAAGAGGACGAGAAGCGCAAGGCCGAGGAGTTGCTCCAGAGCGGCCGCCTGACCCTCGAGGACTTTCTCGAGCAGATGCAGCAGATCAAGCGCATGGGCCCGCTCCAGAACGTGCTCGGGATGCTGCCGGGTGTGCCCAAGGAGGTCCGCAACGCGGAGATCGACGACAAGGAGCTCGCGCGTATCGAAGCGATCATCCGGTCGATGACCCCCGAGGAACGTCGCCGCCCCGAGCTCATCAACGGTTCACGGCGGTCGCGGATCGCGCAGGGGAGCGGGACCTCGACGAGCGAGATCAACAACCTGCTCAAGCAGTTCAAACAGGTCCAGCAGATGATGAAGGGCATGGGCGGCCTGGCGCGCAAGGCCAAGGGGCAAAAGAAGGGGAAGGGCAAGAGCCGCGGGCAGAAGTTGCCGGCCGGCGGGCTTCAGGGTCGCGACCTTCAGAGTGGCGGCCTTCCGGGCTTTCCACCCTTGTGACCTAGACTCCCTCCGCCGTTCCCCGATGAGGAGACTCTGTTGGCTGTCAAGATCCGTCTGATGCGCGTCGGCAAGAAGAAGCAGCCGACCTATCGCGTCGTGGTTGCCGATGCCCGCAGTCCTCGCGACGGCCGTTTCCTCGAGATCCTCGGCCAGTACGCGCCCCGCCAGGAGCCTTCGGTCGTGTCGATCGACAGCGAGCGCGCGTTGCACTGGCTGAACGCGGGTGCGCAGCCCACGGAGAGCGCGGCGAAACTGCTGCAGATCGCCGGCGTTTGGGATGCGTACAAGGAGTCGAACGGAAAGGTCGCGGCGGCGCGGCCCAAGGTGAAGACGAAGGCGAAGGCCGTGAAGGAAGCGCCGGCCGCGCCGGCGGCAGCCGCGACCGCGCCGGCCGCGTCGGCACCGGCCGATGCATCACCCGCTCCCGCGGCGGAGGAGCCGTCAGAAGGCGCGGCCGACGCCACGAGCGAAGCCCCGGCATGAGCGACGACGCGGGCGCAGACGACTTCGAGACCGACGACGACTTCGAAGAGGACGACGACTTCGACGACGACGTCGCGCCGGACGGCAATCGCGTCGTCGGGGCGCGTGCCCGCGACGCGGTCGAGCACATCGCGCGCCATCTCGTCGATGATCCCGACGGAGTCTTCGTCGACGCGAACGAGCGGGGCGACAACGTGACGTTGCTCGTGCACGCGAGCCCGGGCGACCTCGGTCGCATCATCGGCAAGCGAGGCCGCGTCATCCAGGCGGTACGCCAGGTCGCGCGGGCCGCCGGTGCCGCCGAAGGCGTGCGCGTCGCGGTCGACGTCGCCGAGTAGGCAGGCACGAGCGTGGGCGGCGCCGCCCGGCTCGAAGTAGGGCGCATCGGTCGCGCGCACGGCCTGCGCGGCGAGGTGGTGGTGACGCCGGTCAGCAACATCGCCGAGCGTTTCGCGCCCGGATCCACCTTGTGGGTCGAGGGACGCGCGCACGTGATCGCGTCGGCGCGCCCCAATCAGCACCGGTTCGTCGTTCGATTCGCAGGCGTCGAAGACCGCGACGGTGCGGATGCGCTGCGCGGCAAGGTCGTCGAGGCCGAGCGTCTCGCCGAACCGCCCGACGGCGAGCTCTGGGTACACGAGCTCATCGGCTCCGAGGTGCGCGACCGGTCCGGCGCCGCACTCGGACGCGTGATCGCGGTCGAGGCGAACCCCGCGCACGATCTCCTGGTGCTCGACGGTGGCGGGCTCGTCCCAATGGTCTTCGTTGTGTCCTGCGATCCCGGCGTGGTGGTGGTCGACCCTCCAGAAGGCCTGTTCGACCTCTGACGTGACCCGTGCGCATCGACGTCTTCTCGATCTTCCCCGAGTATCTCGACCCGCCGTTGCAGGTGTCGGTTCTCGGGCGCGCACGCACGACCGGCCTGCTCGACGTGCACCTGCACGACCCGCGAGCGTTCACGTCCGATCGTCATCGCAGCGTCGACGACGAGCCGTTCGGCGGCGGGGCGGGGATGGTCATGACGCCGGAGCCGATCTTCGCGGCGGTCGAGGCCGTGCAGCCGCCGCGGCCGTTGCTGCTGCTGTCGGCGAGCGGGAGACGTTTCGATCAGCACCGGGCGCGCGAGCTCGCGGCCGGCGACGGGTTCTCACTGATCTGCGGGCGGTACGAAGGCGTCGACCAGCGCGTGGCCGATCACCTCTGTGACGGCGAGCTGTCGATCGGCGATTTCGTCCTCGCCGGGGGCGAGGGTGCCGCGCTCGTCGTCATCGAGGCGGTGGTGCGCCTGCTTCCGGGCGTCATGGGCAACGAGGCGTCGGCGGCCGAGGAGTCGTTCACCGATGACCGGCTCGAGTACCCGCAGTACACGCGCCCGGCGGAGTTCCGGGGTTGGGCCGTGCCCGAGGTGCTGCGCTCGGGCGATCACGCTCGCATCGCCCGCTGGCGCGACGCGCAGGCGCTGCGCCGGACCCTCGCGCGCCGGCCCGATCTGGTC
>DATCCI010000674.1:0-2934 GCA_036511415.1 Acidimicrobiia bacterium | reverse complement strand
GGCCGTCCACCGAGCGGCTTCGATGCGAGGATCCGGGCGGTGCTCGACCGGTGGGTGCGGGACGACGCCCCGCGTGTCGACGCCGACAACAACGGCTTCTACGACAGTCCTGGGCCGGCGATCATGGACGCGCTGTGGCCGAAGATCACCAACGCAGTGATGGGACCCGTCTACGGCTCGCTGATCACCGACCTCGGCGCCATCCGAGACCTCGGTGGCGACTCGGGCGAGTCGTACGTCGACAAGGATCTGCGCACCTTGCTCGGTGACCCCGTGAAGGGGCCGTTCAATCTCCACTACTGCGGCGCCGGTTCGGTCGCAGCCTGTCGGGCATCGCTGTGGACGGCGCTCGATCAGGTCGCGGTCAGCCTGTCGGCGACCTACGGGCCAGACCCCCGGAACTGGCTCAGCCCGGCCTCGCGCACCGGATTCACGCCGGGCCTCATCCCCGAGACGATGCGCACCACGAACCGACCGACATTCCAGCAGGTCATCGAGCTCCAGAGACTGGGCCGCGCCCATTGACAGTGCTGTCGTCAAGACCGGCAACGCAGCGCCCTCGGCAGGATTCGAACCTACGACACACGGTTTAGGAAACCGATGCTCTATCCCCTGAGCTACGAGGGCAGGGGATGGCGCGATTCTTGGCGCGAAATCGTGGGTGAAGACGCCATCTCCGGTCTAGATGATATGGCCCGACCGGCGTGGGCTCCGGTGCCGTCGCGGCGTGGGCTTGGCGAGATTGTTTGCGAGGCCCGTGAGGACTGCTCGGCGAGGGTCCGGGTTGGCGGGGCGCGTTCGCCCGGCGCGTGCGCCGGTTATGCGACGCGGGAGCCTCGTGGGCGAACGTCGTGACTGGTGGAGGCTTCGTAATAGGCGGCACTGCCACCATCTCGGGCTCTGCTCCGAACGCGGCGACGCCGCCCGGGTGGGACGTGACTTTCTCGGCTAACAATGCCGAGGTGACGGCCTACGCGATCTGTGTGGCTGACACGATCGGCTGATCGGCCTTACTCCGCTACGGCGAGACCGATCGGCAGATCTGGCGCGAGCACACGAGTCTTACGGCGTCAGTGCCGACATTTCGAGGCGACCCACCGAAACCCGGGGACCGCCCCGGAAGTCGTCCTCAGACCTCCCGTGCGACCTCGAACACGGCGCAGTTGATGACCGTCGGTCCGCCCGGCGGCGGTTGCAAAGCTTCCATCGCTGCGCTCGCGTGATCCGCGGTATCGAACACCATGACGCCCGTCCCGGTCATTGCTTCGTTGTGCATCCATGTTCCTCGCTGGAAGCCGAGCTGTGCCTTCGCCTGCGGGATCACAACTTCGTCGAGCATCTTCATTCCCTCGACGGGGTCACCGACGAGATTCACCTGCATTACAACGGCGTGAGCCACCTTCGTTACCTCTTCCCTGTCGACAGACCGCACTCCTTGAACGACGGAGTAGACCACACATCCATCTGGAATCTGCACGCGACAACTCCGTTAGCCACACACGATCCCCGCTGCAGGAGACTTACGCGAGGCCGCAGGGGAGGACGAGCCGAGTCACCCGAGCGTGCGCAAATGTGCCCAGAGCCGCCGGGCAGATCGGCAGTTATGGCGTCGTCGAAGGCGGTCACGCGTGGGACGGGTATCGCTCCGGACGGCCGATGCGGACATCGACGCCGGGCGAGAAGTGGACGATCGGCTGTTGTCCCTGGCGGGATGGAAGACCGGCCATGGTGACGAGTAGATCATCGACGGCGATGGGTTCGGCCCGGAACAGTGGCCAAGGCGTGTGCCACGCACGGGCGAAACGAGTCCGACCGCCTGCGGCGCTGAAGAGGACCCAGCGAGCGGTCAGGAAGTGGTCGCGGTCGTCAAGGTCAGCAGTGGCGAACGGGTCGCCGATCCGAACGCGGATCTGGCTCGTGTCTGCCTGTGCGTCGGGCCATCGTCGTCGACACCTGTACGCGATCTCGCCATCATGCTCGTCGAGGCGCATCCGCGACCAGAAGTACGGGAGCCGATATGTCGCGCGGGCAGTGATCACCGCGCCGAGGCGTGCGGCATCGAGCGAGAAGAACCAGATTCCCGACCGACCCTCACGATCGCGAACGTAGGTCCGAAGGTTGGTCTCGCAAAAGTGCGACACCCAAGTCATACGATGACCGCGCGATGTCGCGACCCGCATGAAGAACGGCACGACACCCACCCACGCGGCGCCATCGAAGGTCTCGACCTGTAACCATTCGGGCAGCAACTGCTGGACGGTGGGCGGATCGAACGACCAGTGCACGAACGTCAGTCGTTCCCATCGCTGCGCCATGATCGGATGTTCGATCGTGAACGGGCACCGCGCGGAGAAAGGGCTGTCGCTGTCCGAATATCGTTCGTCGTCGGGTGTCACGCGTCCAGCATGACCCCTCCTGCGGATGCTCGGCACACTGGGCACGCGCTCAGCCAGATCCGCATAATTGTCAACGAGAACGCAGACGCCGATCGAAGGTGCTGATGCGATGAACCCCTGAGACCGCCATAGTTATGGCGCGACGGTCGTACGTCGAAGCTCAGACCGGGCGACGATTCATGTCCCACGCGGGGCTCTCGTCGGTGACCGAGCCGGTTCGGCTTCACCGTTGGTCAAGACGACTACAGACGATGCCTTCCCTGCCCGCCGCGGGGAGGCATCGTCGCGTCTTATGTCCGCTCTCGTGACGCGTTCGGGCGCAGGCTCGAGAACGCTTCGGGTTCGGTCTTGCACGAGTGAGGCAAAGCGCGCACGGCCATAGACATGTGGCCCGAACCTAGGGACCGTCCTTCGCCGCGCGGCCGCTGGCTATCAGTTGTGTTGAGCCAATGGCTATTTCACATAGACAGCGTTGTAGGCGATGGTGACCGAATCGGACGCCGAGCCGTTGAACTTTGCTCCAGTCACATACAGCCTT
>DATCCI010000673.1:0-2876 GCA_036511415.1 Acidimicrobiia bacterium | reverse complement strand
GCTGGTGACGGAGCCGGACTTTCAACAGTTCGACGAGCGGGTCGCCGCCGGATTGCGCGGTTCGGCCGCCGCCGCCGGTGGCCTGGCGGCGTTCCTCGCGATCGAGCACATCCAGGTCGGTCCCGGCTCGCTGCTCGCGCGAGTCGCGGTGCGCGATGAGCTGCTGACGCCGTTTCGCAACCTGCACGGCGGTGTACTCGCCGCGCTGTGCGATCACGTGCTCGGCACGGTGCTGTATCCGGTGATCCCGCGCGGCGCGTGGGCCGCTACGACCGAATTCAAGATCAACTATCTCGCGGCCGTCACCACGGGCGTCCTCGACGCCCGGGCCCGCATCATCTCGCTCACGAAGCGCACGGCGGTCGTTCGCATCGACGTCGAGAACGAGGACCGCCTGGTGTGCGCCGCGCAGGGAACTGTGCTCGTCGTCGCGCCGAAGCCGGCATGAGGGAGGCTCGCCGGGTCGCGCTCGTCGTGCTCGTCGTGGCCGGCCTGGCGGCGTGTTCGTCCGGGCCGTCGCGTCGGGCCGGCGATGTGCATCCGACGCCGCCGAGTTTCCCGGCCGGGCAGCGGCTCGACACGTCGCGACTCGTCGTGTATCAGGTGTGGCTCAACTCTTACGCGCGAAACGTGGAGGATGGTCAGGAGTCGTCCGACGTCTTCGCCAATGCCGCTGCTCATCTGGACGACGTCGCCGCCATGGGCGCGACGGCGATCCAACTGTCTCCGGTGCAGCCCTTCGGTCGGGATACGACGGTCGGAGCGACGTACAGCGTCAAGGACTACTACGCGGTGAACCCGGGATATTCGGGCGTGCGCGGCAGCGACGCGCGTGCCCGCCAGCAGGGTGTCGCGGCGCTGAAGCGCTATATCGACCGCGCGCACCAGCTCGGGCTGCAGGTGCTCATGGACTGCGTGTATCACAGCACGGAGCCCGACAATGTCTTGATTTCGCAACATCCGGAGTTCTATGTGCACGATCGCAAGGGTCGCATCGTAAGGAACCAGTTCGGCTTCGCCGAGCTCGACTACGACGTTCCCGCGGTGCGTTCCTACATGATCGACGTGACCGAGTTCTGGGAGCGGTCGGTCGGGTTCGACGGTTGCCGAGCCGACCTCGCGACAGCCATTCCTCTCTCGTTCTGGGCGATGCTCAACAACGAGATGAAGAAGGTGAAGCCGAGCTGGCTCATGATCGGCGAGGTGGCAAACCAGCTCGGCGAGTACGCCGGCACCTATTCCGGACCGGGATTCCGACCCGGGGAGACCTACGACAAGGTCTACGCATTCGACGCGATCTACGGGGTCGAGTACATGGGCGCGTTGCGTCGCGTCGTCAACGGAACGGCGTCGGCGGCACTGCTACGCCGGGCGTGGAATCTCCCGGACGGGATGACCGAGCCCGCGCCGGCGGCCACGGTGTTGTACCGCGGCGTCGACAATCATGACCAGCGGCCGAGAGCGGTGGCGCTCGCGGGCGGGAACGACGGGATGCTGGCGGCGATGGCGGTGAATTTCACGATCGACGGGATCCCGTTCATCTTCAATGGGCAGGAGATCGGCGACACGAACCCGACCAGCCTGTTCACCCAGAGGTACATCGATTGGACGAGTCCACGAGATCCGGAAGATGCGCAGGTCTTCGAGAACCTACTGATGCTGCGGCGCACACATCCGGCCCTTGCTCACGGAACAACGACCTGGTTGGTCACCAGCGAACCCACGAGCGTTGTCAGCTATCTGCGGACCGGCGCCGACGATCGCATCGTGGTCGTCGCGAACCTGTCGTCGCGGCGGAGGACCACAACCGTGACCGCGCCTCGTGGTCAGTCTTTGCGCGGGACGATCGCCGACCTGAGATCCGGTCGGACGTACACGATCACGAACCGCACCCTCCATCTCACGCTTGCTCCCTACGACTATCTGATCGGTGCCGTCAGCCCGTGACGCATCGTCGTGCGCCGGTTGTCGCTCAGCGCGTGGTCGCGAGGATCTCGTCGACGATCTCGAGCGTTGTGTCCGGGTGCAGGAACGCGAACCGCGCCACCGTCTCCTCGTACCAGCGCGTCGGCACGACGAGTGCCCCGTGCTCGCGCAAGAGCTCGTCGGACCAGGCGCGGTACTGCGCGGCGTCCCAGCCGCGGCGGCGGAACAGCACGATCGAGAGCTCGGGTTCGCGCACGAGCTCGAGATGCGGGAGCGCCCGGATGCGCGCAGTCGTGGCCCGCGTGATCTGGAACACCTGCTCGACCGCGGCCCGGTACGCCTCGGCGCCGTGCACTGCGAGGGAGAACCAGAACGGGAGGCCGCGAGCGCGGCGCGTCAGCTGGTACGCGTAGTCGCCTGGATTCCAGCCCGCGGTTTCGTCGTTCACCGAGTCGAGATAGGCCGCGTGCTGGCCGTGGACGGAGCGCGCGAGGCTCGGATCGCGGTAGAGCAGGGCGGCGCAGTCGAGCGGCGCGTACAGCCACTTGTGCGGGTCGATGACGAGCGAGTCGCAGCGTTCGATGCCCGCGAAGAGTCCGCGAGCCGACGGCGCGAGGAGCGCGCCGCCACCATAGGCGGCGTCGACGTGCATCCAGAGGGCCCGTTCGTCACAGATACGCGCGACGCCGGCGAGATCGTCGACCAGGCCCGCGTTGGTGCTGCCGGCGTTCGCGACGACCGCGCACACCGATTGCGGGTCGTCGCACGCGTCGAGCGCGTTCGCGAGTGCGGCGCCGGTCAGCCGATCGTCGACGAGGGGGACGAGGAGCGGGTCGACGTCGAGGAGGTGCATCGTGTTGCGCACCGAAGAATGCGTGTCGGTCGTGATCGCAAAACGCACCCGCGCGCGGTTGTTGCCGACGAGCCGTCGTCCCGAGTCGCGGGCGACG
>DATCCI010000672.1:0-3576 GCA_036511415.1 Acidimicrobiia bacterium | reverse complement strand
GTCCTTCGAGGTGACGACGTTGAACACACCCGGCGGGATGTCGGTGTGCTCGGCCACCAGCTTGCCGATGAACGTGGCGCTGTACGGCGTGTCGGGCGCAGGCTTCAGGATCACGGTGCAGCCCGCCGCGAGCGCGGGGGTGATCTTCGACAGGTTGAGCATGAACGGGAAGTTCCACGGCGTGATCGCGCCGACGACCCCGATGGGCTCGCGGATCACCAACCGGTTCGAGTTCAGACCGAAGAACTCGTGGTTGCCGAGCTCGTACTCCCACGAGTAGCGGTCGATCATGTCGATGTCCCACTGCATGTCGTCGATGCAGGTGTCCTGCTGGATCGCGAACGTGAGACCGATCGGCGTTCCGACCTCGGCGACGATCTGCGGTCGCAACTCCTCTTTGTGCTTGTCGAGCGCTTCCCGCAGTTGCTGGAGGCAAGCCTTCCGGAAGGCACGATCCGTCGACCACGAGGTCTCGTCGAACGCGCGGCGGGCGGCGGCTATGGCGCTGTCCATGTCGGCCGTCGACGCGTCGGCGACGGGACCGATGACCGATTCCGTCGCGGGGTTGACGTTGTCGTACGTCCGGGCGCCCTGCGCTTCGACCAACCCGCCGTCGATCAACATCCGAGACTCGAACGCAAGTTCCATGGTTTTCCCTCCGCGCGATGGTCGGCCCAGGGTACGCGTCTGGGTAGCGTCATGTCCGATGCGCATCGCCGCGCTCGACCTCGGATCGAACTCCTTCCATCTGCTCGTCGCCGACGTGCACCTCGACGGTACGTTCACAGCCGTCGCCCGCGAGAAGGAGATGCTGCGCCTCGGCGACGACGTCGCCCGCCACGGCCGGATCCCCGGCCCCACCGCGGATCGCGCCGTCGCCGCCGTCCGCCGCCTCCGTCAGCTCGCCGACGCGCTCGGCGCCCGCGAGGTGATCGCACGGGCGACCAGCGCGATCCGGACCGCCGCCAACGGCAGCGAGCTCGTCGACCGCATCGAGGCCGAGACCGGCGTCGAGGTCGAGGTCATCAACGGGACCGAGGAGGCCCGGCTCGTGTTCGCGGCGGTGCGGGCGAGCGTCGTGCTCGAGCCCTCGCCCGCGCTGTGCATCGACGTCGGCGGCGGCAGCGTGGAGGTCATGATCGGCGACGCCGCGGGACTGCGGTGGGCGACGAGCCTCCCGCTCGGCGTCGGACGGCTCACCGCGGAGTGCGTGCACGACGACCCGCCGTCGCGCTCCGACCGCAAGCGACTCGACGAGCGGCTACGGGCGGGCTTGGAGCCGCTCGTCGGCGAAGTGCGCAGTCGGCGGCCGCGCCTTGCCGTCGGCACCAGCGGAACCCTCAACGACCTCGTGCGCATGGCGGTCGCGCTGCGTTCCGGCGAGAGCACCATGCCCGCGAGCACGAACGCGTTGCGGGCGACGCGTGCCGACTTCGACGCGCTGCACGAACGCATCATGACCGCGAAGACGTCGGAACGGCGACGGCTGCCCGGGCTCGAGGAGCAGCGGCGGGCCGAGCTGCTGCCGGCCGGGTCCACCCTGCTCGTGACCGCGCTCGCGCGGTTCGACCTCGACGGCCTGACCGCGAGCGATTGGGCGCTGCGCGAAGGCATCGTGCTCGACGCGGTGCGCAGCCACGACCCGAGCGACTGGTCGGACGATCCGCGCGCGCTGCGCCGCGCGTCGGTCGCGAGCCTCGCCCGGCGGTGCAACTCCGACGCAACCCATACGGCCCACGTCGCGCACCTGGCACTGCGATTGTTCGACCAGACCGTCGACCTTCACGGTCTCGGCGAGCGCGACCGCGAGATGCTCGAGTTCGCCGCTCTGCTCCACGACGTCGGCCAGCACGTCTCCCGCCGGGGCCACCACCGTCACGCGGCCTACCTCGTCGACAACGGCGAGCTGCGAGGGTTCGAGCCGGCCGAGGTCGCGTTTCTTGCCGCCCTCGTCCGCCATCACCGCCGCGGCGATCCCAAACCCTCCGAAGCCCGTTTCGCCGGCCTTTCGCCTGGTGACCGGACCCGGCTCCGAAAGCTCGCCGCCCTGTTGCGGGTCGCGGACGGCCTCGACCGGGGCCGGAGGGGCGGGGTTGAGGATCTCGAGGCATTTGTGGGTAAAGACCTGGTTGTCCTTCGCCTTTCGGCCCACGACGAAGCCGAGCTGGAGCTCTGGGGTGCCCGAAGACGCCGCGAATTGTTCGAAAAGGTCTTTGAACGGGAGCTCGAGCTCGTCGTGGGCGGATCCCGCGTACCCACAGATGTCTGACCGGCCCGAACCCCAAGGCTCGGTCCCGAAGCAGAGGCAGATGAACTTGGGAAACCGCCGATGAGTCCCACCCGCCGAGAGCTGGTCCGAGCCACGCGCACCCGCATCGTCGACGCCGCCGGGCGCCTCACCCGCGAGCGGGGTGCGGCCGGGTTCAGCATGGACGTGCTCGCCAAGGAGGCGGGCGTCGCGCGGGCGACGGTGTACGAGCACTTCCGCTCCAAGCGTTCCGTGCTCGACGAGCTCGCGTCGTCGATCGCGCGGACAGTGACGATGGACGAGGCGCGGATCCAGTCGGGCGACCCCCTCGTCGCGCTGCGCGACGTGCTCGCGGCGGTGTGCCGGCACTGGGCGGAGCACGAGGAACGGATGAACGGGTTGCGGACGCTCACGGCCCTCACCGGCGGCGACCAGGCCGGCGAGGGAATCGACGACAAGCAACTGCGGCGGCTCATGGAGGCGTTGGCTGCCTCCGGCCAGATGCGCGCCCACTGGACGATCGACGAGGCCGCCGACGCGCTCGGCGCACTCACCTCGTACGCGACCTACGAACGGCTGCGGCGCGCACCCCGGACGTCCGAAAAGGTCGAGGGCGTGCTCGCCAAGCTCGTGGTGTCGATCGTCAGCCGCGGCGGGAACGGCTCCGCGGGCAACCAGGCCTGATACGCGTTGCTGCACTGATTTCGGCGCGCGTCACTCGGCGACGAAGTCGACGAAGCCGAGCTCGTCGCCCGCGGCACGGAACGCGGCGCGCACCCGCATGCCGATACGCGCGTCGGCCGGGTCGAGCGTCGGCATCGCCGCGATCAAGCGCGCGCCGTCCTCGTCGAGGTCGACGGTCGCCACGACGAACGGAACTCGCTCGTCGAACGGCGGCACGCCGTTCTGGCGGATCACGGTGAACGAGTAGAGCGTGCCCCTGCCGCCGGCCGTCACCCACTCGACGGTCTGCTTCCCGCAATGGCTGCACAGCAGACGCGCGTAGTGCTGATGCCGCCCGCAGCTCGTGCACCGCTGGACCCGCAGCTCACCCCGCCTCGCCCCCTCCCAGTACTCCCGGTCCTCGTGCGTCGGGCGCGGCATCAGCCACTTCGGCACCTCGCTCCAGTCGTGCATCAACTTCCCTCCGTGCCCAATACCACGGTCGCCTGGGTCGAGAGCCAACCGCCACTGCCGTGCGCGACCGCGATCTCGGCGCCCGCCACCTGGCTGTCGCCGGCCTCACCGCGGAGCTGGCGCGTCGCCTCGCACAACAGGAACAGGCCTCGCATGCCGGGATGCGTGCACGAGAGCCCGCCGCCGTCGGT
>DATCCI010000671.1:0-6845 GCA_036511415.1 Acidimicrobiia bacterium | reverse complement strand
CCCACAGCCAACGGTGCGTTATCTCGAGCGTGTGCCGCGACCACGTGTCGACGAGGCTGGCGAGGGGGTAACCGACGAAGGACCACTTCTCGATGTGGGGTTTACCCTCCCACGCGATACGCGCCGCTTCCACGAAGAAGCCGGTAAGTCCGATGACCAGGAACGTGCCGAGGATGAGCGCGTCCTCGGGCCTCGTCTTGATCCGGATCCGGTAGGGCCGCTGCACGTACCGGCGGGAGATCGCCCACACGATGCCGACCAGGAACATGAGGCCCGCGATCTCGGCGCCAGCCGAGTACGCCTCGTACGTCTGGCCGTGTAGGAACTTGAAGCGGTCGGGCAGTTGGTGGTCGGCTTCGCTCAGCACGGTCACGATGAACAGCGAGACGAAACCGAAGTAGAGGAGAGCGTGCATGAGGCCCGCCGCGGGATCGCGCAGCAGTGTCTGCATCCACACGCCGCTGCGGTAGCTCTTCGCCCGCTTCGCGACGTTCCTGCGCGTGGTGCGCCGGTTGTCGGGCAGGCCGCGCTCGTAGTTGCGCACGCGCAGCGAGGCGAGCCACGCGACGATGAGCAGCATCGTCGCGACTGCGCCGTAGAACGCGACCTTCATGGCCGTGGGCACGTCGACGAAGACCTCGCGCTGCACGGTCGAATGGTCGTGCCAACCCGTGATCGCGGGAACCACCCCGCTCCCGATCACGAAGACGAACATCGCAACGCCGAGACCGAGAACGACCTGGTGAGCCTTGGGCAGCCGCATCGCGCCGAAATCTACAAGCCCGACCAACACCCGCGACGATCCGAGTGGCCCGCGGTGACCGAAGCGAGGGCGCAGCGCAAGCGCAGGGAACCTGCCGCACTTGGCGCAGCCTCAACTCGCCGGCGCAGCCGGCCGCTCAGCAAGCCAAGTGCCAAGAAGCACCGCCCGCGGTGACCGAAGCGAGGGCGCAGCGCAAGCGCAGGGAACCTGCCGCACTTGGCGCAGCCTCACATCGCGGGCGAAGCCCGCCGCTCAGCCAGCCAAGTGCAAAGAAAATACCTACCCGACGCTGCGCGCGTCGGCGTCCCGGAGTCGGTGAGCCATGCCGGCGAGAAGCTTTCTCGCGAAGCCGGGCACCTCGTCGATGAGGCCGGCGAATTCCCGTTGGCCGAGCACGACGAGCTCCATGTCGGTCTCCGCGACGATGGTGGAGTTGCGGGGCGCCTTCTCGAGCAGCGCGAGCTCGCCGAAGGCGTCGCCCGGGCCGAGGGTCGCGATCTTGCGGCCGTGGCGGCTCACGCGGGCGGTGCCGTCGAGGATCACGAAGAATTCGTGGCCCGTCTCGCCCTCCGAGATCAGGGTCTTTCCCGCCGTTACCCGAACGTCCTCGGCCCGGCGGGCCACCAGTTGGAGGTCCTTGCGGGAGCACGCCGCGAACAGCGGAACCTGCTGGAGGTGGTCGATGAACGCATCGCGACGGGCCATGGGGCGGAATCTAACGGCTTGCGCCCGGCCCGTCACCTCCCTCGCTGTCCAGTCTGGTCACACACGCCCCAGGACTGACCCGGAGGCCCGGGCTGGGGTCCGGCCCGGCGATTTCCGCCGGCATCGGGAATCTGATAACACCATTGTCAAGTTACACTCACTGTTCGCACTCAACTCTCAGCTCTTGTGGAGGAAAACCATGTCCAAGGCCGTCGGCATCGACCTCGGTACTACCAATTCAGTCGTCTCGGTGCTCGAGGCCGGTGAGCCCGTCGTCATACCCAACGCCGAGGGCAGCCGGACGACCCCATCGGTGGTCGCGTTCTCGAAGACCGGCGAAGTGCTCGTCGGCGAGGTCGCCAAGCGCCAGGCCATCACCAACCCGGATCGCACGATCCGTTCGGTCAAGCGCCACATGGGCACGAACTGGACGATCGACATCGACGGGAAGGCGTACAACGCGCAGGAGATCAGCGCGCGCATCTTGCAGAAGCTGAAGCGCGACGCCGAGAGCTACCTCGGCCAAGGCGTCACCCAGGCGGTGATCACGGTCCCGGCGTATTTCGACGATGCCCAGCGCCAGGCCACCAAGGAGGCCGGTGAGATCGCGGGCCTCGAGGTGCTGCGCATCATCAACGAGCCGACTGCTGCTGCGCTCGCATACGGGCTCGACAAGGAAGGCAGCGACCAGACGATCCTCGTGTTCGACCTCGGCGGCGGAACGTTCGACGTCTCCGTCCTCGAGATCGGCGACGGCGTGTTCGAAGTGAAGAGCACTTCCGGCAACACGCATCTGGGCGGCGACGACTGGGACCAAAAGATCATCGACTGGATGGTCAGCGAGTTCAAGAACGCGCACGGCGTCGATCTCGGGATCGACAAGATGGCCGCGCAGCGTCTGAAGGAGGCTGCAGAGAAGGCGAAGATCGAGCTCTCCACACTGCAGGAGACCACGATCAACCTCCCGTTCGTCACCGCGACGAGCGAGGGCCCGTTGCACCTCGAGCTCACGCTCACCCGGGCGCGGTTCCAGGAGATGACGAAGGATTTGCTCGAGGCGTGCCGCGGCCCGTTCGAGCAGGCGATCCGCGACGCGGGCTTCGACAAGTCGAAGATCGACCACGTCATCCTCGTCGGTGGTTCGACGCGTATGCCTGCGGTCAACGACCTCGTGACGCAGCTCACCGACAAGGAGCCGCACAAGGGTGTCAACCCCGACGAGGCGGTCGCGGCCGGCGCGTCGATTCAGGCCGGTGTGTTGAAGGGTGACGTCAAGGACATCCTCCTGCTCGACGTCACGCCGCTGTCGCTGGGTATCGAGACCCGCGGTCAGATCATGGAGAAGATCATCGAGCGCAACAGCACCATTCCGGTGAAGCGTTCGCAGGTCTTCACCACGGCCGAGGACAGCCAGCCCTCGGTGGAGATCAAGGTGCTCCAGGGTGAGAGCGAGATGGCCTACCGCAACAAGCAGTTGGGCACGTTCACGCTCACCGGTCTGCCCCCCGCGCCACGCGGCGTGCCGCAGATCGAGGTGACCTTCGACATCGATGCGAACGGCATCGTGCACGTGTCGGCCAAGGATCTCGGCACGGGCAAGGAGCAGTCGATGGTGATCTCGGGTGGTACCGCGCTCGGCAAGGACGACATCAACCAGATGATCAAGGATGCCGAGGCCCACGCGGAGGAAGACCGGTTGAAGCGCGAGGAGGCCGAGACGCGAAACACGGCCGACACCCTGGCGTGGCAGACCGAGAACCTCCTCAAGGAGCAGGGCGACAAGGTGCCCGCCGACGATCGCGAGAAGATCGACGTGGCGCTGAAGAACCTGAAGGAGACCCTCGCCGGCACCGACGTCGACGCGATCAAGCACGCACACGAGCTGCTGCTCGCGGCGAGCAACGACTTCACGCGCCGGCTGTACCAGAACGTGCAGGCGCAGCAGTCGGCTGCGGGTGGCGCGTCGGGTGGCGAATCGCAAACCTCCGACGACGAGGTTGCCGATGCCGAGATCGTCGACGACGACCAGCAGAGCGCGTAATCCGTCATGACGGATGCGAGTAGTGAGCCGACGGCCCCGGATCCGGGAGCGGATCCGGGTGCCGCGGAAGCCGCGCAGTTCGAGCTGGATCTCGCGTCGTTGCAACGTGAGCGTGACGATCTCCTCGACACGACCCGACGTCTGCAGGCCGACTTCGAGAACTACCGCAAGCGCGTCGTACGCGAGCAGACCGCGTTGGTGGAGCGGGCCACCGAGGGACTGCTCGAGCAACTCCTACCGGTGCTCGACAGCTTCGAGCTCGCGGTAATGAACCTCGAGGGCAGCGACGTCGACGAGAAGGTCCGCAAGGGCATCGAGCTCGTCTACGCAGAGCTCGCCTCCGTGATGGAGCGCGCGGGCCTCGAACGCATCGAGGCTCGCGGTGCGCCGTTCGATCCGAACGAGCACGAAGCCGTGATGCAGGACGAAGGCGACGGTGAGCCGCACGTCGACGACGTGTTGCGCACCGGTTGGAAGCTGAAGGGACGCGTGCTGCGTCCCGCGATGGTGAAGGTGACGAGGAAGACCCCCGAGTGACAGCGCAGCGAGAGTGGTTCGAAAAGGACTACTACGAGGTGCTCGGCGTGCCGCAGACCGCGACCGAGAAGGATCTGTCGCGCACGTTCAAGAAGCTGGCCAAGCAGTACCACCCCGACGCGAATCCGGGGAACGCCGAGGCCGAGGAACGCTTCAAGGAGATCTCCGCGGCGTACGACGTCCTCGGTGATGCCACGAAGCGCGCCGAGTACGACGAGGTCCGCCAGATGGTCGCGTCCGGCGTCGGACCGGATGGATCCGGCGGGTTCGGGCCCGGCGGGTTCGGGTCCGGCGACGGTCGGACCTTCCGCTTCCAAACCGATGGGGGCGGGCTGGGCGACATCTTCGGCAACCTGTTCGGTGGAGGTGGCAGCGGACGCCGGCGGACGCGCGCGGCGACCGGACCGCAACGAGGCCGCGACCTCGAGACCGAGCTGCACCTGCAGTTCGACGACGCGGTTCGCGGCGTGACGTCGACGGTGCGCTTCCGCGCCGATGCGACGTGCTCCACCTGCGCGGGTTCGGGTGCCGCGCCGGGCACGATGCCCGAGACGTGTCCGGAGTGCCACGGCGCGGGGACGATTGCCGACAACCAGGGCCCGTTCTCGTTCTCACAGGTGTGCCCGACGTGTGGCGGACGCGGTCTGGTCGTACCCACGCCGTGTCCGACGTGCCAAGGGACAGGCGTCGAGGTGCGCGCGCGTGAGGTGAAGGTGCGAATACCGGCCGGGGTCGCGGACGGACAGCGCATCCGGGTGAAGGGACGCGGTGGCGCGGGCGCCAACGGCGGCCCGCCCGGCGACCTCTACGTGGTCGTGCACGTGCGTGACCACGCCCTGTTCGGACGGAGCGGCAACGATCTCACCTTGCGGTTGCCGGTCACGTTTGCGGAGGCCGCGCGGGGCGCCGACGTGAAGGTGCCGACCCTCGACGCACCGGTGACCGTCCGGATCCCCCCGGGGACGCCGAGCGGCAAGGTGATGCGGGTACGCGGGAAGGGCGTCGCCGGCGACGGCGGCCGCAAGCCCGGCGATCTCCTCGTGACCGTCGAGGTACACGTTCCGGGCAAGCTGACGGATGCGCAACGCGACGCGATCGAAGCCCTCGCCACGGTGCTCGACGAGGATCCGCGCGCGGCACTGTTCGCCTCGGTGCAGGGCCACAAGCGTGATGGAGACACGTGATGGAGCCGGTGACGGACATCGAGGCGAGGGCGTTGTACGTGATCTCGGTCGCGGCCGAGCTCGCGGGTGTGCACCCGCAGACGTTGCGTATCTACGAACGCAAGGGCCTGCTCGCACCGGCCCGCACGACGGGTCGAAGCCGCCGCTACTCCGATCGTGACATCGCGTTGTTGCGAAGGATCCAGGAGCTCACGAGCGACGGCGTGTCGCTGGCGGGAGTCCAGCGCATCCTCGCCTTCGAGGACGACCTGGCCGCCGCGCGCCAACGGATCGTCGAGCTGGAGGCGAGGATCGATGCGCTGCAGCGCGAGGCCGAGCAGCGCGTCGAAGCCGCGCACCGGCAGTACCGGCGCGAGCTGGTTCCGGTTCGCAGCGCGGTCGTCGCCCGGTTCGAGGCTCGCCGGTAACGAGAACGACGAACCGACAGAGCGTTGACGAGGAAGACGAGAAAGACGAGAAAGAGTCAGCCATGGCCGTAGATCCGAACCGGTTCACCCGTAAGACCCAAGAGGCGTTCGCCGCTGCGCAGGCGCTCGCGCGCGACACGGGCAACACCGAGATCACCCCCGAACATCTGCTGCGCGCGTTGCTCGACCAGAGCGAGGGGATCGTGTCGGGCGTTCTCGGGCGCATCGGCGTCGACGTCGTTCAGGTTCGCCGTCGGGTCGACGAGGTGTTGGAGAAGCTTCCCCGGGTCAGCGGCGCGACGGTACGCGACGCGCAGCTCGGCGCGAGCACGTTCCGCGTCCTCGAGAGCGCCGACGCCGAGCGCGAGGCGTTGAGCGACGACTACGTGTCGACCGAGCACATCCTGCTCGCGATGTGCGAGGTGCCCGGCGGCGTGGGCGACCTCCTGCGCGCTGCCGGCGTCGACCACGACGTCGTGCTCGACGCATTGCGGCAGGTGCGCGGATCGCATCGGGTCACGAGCGACAATCCCGAGGAGCAGTACCAGTCCCTCGAGAAGTACGGCCGCGACCTGACCGAAGCCGCTCGCCTCGGGAAGATCGACCCGGTCATCGGTCGCGACGAGGAGATCCGCCGGATCATCCAGGTGCTGTCGCGGCGCACGAAGAACAACCCCGTGCTCATCGGCGAGCCCGGTGTGGGCAAGACGGCGATCGTCGAGGGCCTCGCGCGCCGGATCGTCGAGGGCGACGTCCCCGAGGGGCTGCGCAACAAGCGCGTGATCGCGCTCGACATCGGATCGCTGGTCGCAGGCACGAAATACCGCGGCGAGTTCGAGGAGCGCTTCAAGGCGGTGTTGAAGGAGATCTCCGATTCGGGCGGTGAGGTGGTCACCTTCATCGACGAGATCCACACGATCGTCGGCGCCGGCGGAGCCGAGGGCTCGGTCGACGCAGGCAACATGATCAAGCCGATGCTGGCCCGAGGCGAGTTGCGCCTGATCGGCGCGACGACGCTCGACGAGTATCGCAAGTACATCGAGAAGGACGCGGCGCTGGAGCGTCGCTTCCAGCAGGTGTACGTGGGCGAGCCCTCGGTCGAGGACACGATCGCGATCCTGCGCGGCCTCAAGGAAAAGTACGCCGTGCATCACGGCGTCGAGATCACCGATCCGGCTATCGTCGCCGCGGCGACCCTGTCGCACCGC
>DATCCI010000670.1:0-2587 GCA_036511415.1 Acidimicrobiia bacterium | reverse complement strand
CCCGCCCAAGAGCTTCTGGTCGCGCCGCTGGCCCTGATCTGCGCCGTCGTCGTGTACGTCACGGCCATCCTCGATGTGCCGCAGAACGCGGTGTCCGCGCAAACCGCCATCGCCGGAGCATCGCGATGAACGCGCCGAAGTCCATTCTCCTGCACGTCGACAATTCGGCGAAGGTGGGGCTGCGACTGCAGATCGCCGGTCGACTCGTCGAGACGTTCGATGCCGACGTCACCGCCCTGTACACGGTCTCGTCGCTCTATCCGTTCTCGGCCCCGTCGACGCTCGAAGCCGCCGCGGCGCTGCGCGATATCGAGTATGCGAACCGGGCCGCCGCGAAGGCCCGCTTCGATTCGAGTGCTGGGGCCTACGCGGCACGCATACGTTGGTCGGAGACGACCTTGGCCGGAGAACGCGCGTTCTCACGCCAGGCGCGCTACGCCGATCTCATGATCCTGGGCCAGAACGAGCCCGGCAAGGAAGCGCAAGCCTCGCTTCCGCCTGATTTCGTTCAATGGGTCCTGATCGAAAGCGGCCGTCCGGGCCTCGTCATTCCCTATATCGGCGCCGGGGCCGGCACCCTCGGAAAGGTCGCCGTGGTGGCGTGGAAGAACACGCGCGAGGCGGCGCACGCCGTGAGCGCGGCCTTGCCGTTCCTCTGCCGCAGCGAACGCGTCCACGTCGTCGCCTGGAGGGACGTCGACGAGGAGGGCGAGACGAACGCACCGCTGGACATCGAGCAGTACCTGCGCTCGCACGGTGTGACCGCGACGATGCATCGCCACCAGGACCGACCGGTCGAAGTGGGCGACGCGTTGCTGTCGATGGTCGCCGACGTCGGCGCCGATCTGCTGGTGATGGGCTGCTACGGACATAGCCGTGCGCGCGAGTGGGTACTCGGCGGCGTAACCCGAACCGTGCTCGGCGCCATGACGGTCCCCGTCCTAATGGCTCATTGAGCATGGCGCAGAGACTTATGGCTACGCACTTCCATAGGGCGTCCATGCGCCGGTGTGGCGTGGCGGCACGCCGGCTGGCCTCGGCGTTATTGCTGGCCGCGCCGCTCTTCGTCGTTTCGAGCGCGCAGGCGCTGGCGAACGTTCCTGATTTCGCTTCGCAGGTCGCGCGCGAGGAGTCCGTCGTCGTCACCGTCACAACCATGTCGGCGCGAGCACGCCAACCCGGCAACCGTGACGACGATCTGCTGCATGAGGACGATCGCGCTCCCGCCGTGCTCCCAGGCTCCTCGCTGGAGCCGCGACCTGGGCGCAATCTGGCCTCGGGGTTCATTATTTCGCGCGAAGGGCACATCCTTACGAGCGCGCACGCCGTCGATCCCGTCGACGCATTGACGGTGCGCCTTTTCGACGGGCGCGAGTTCGTCGGGCGCGTGCTTGGACTCGACGATGTGAGCGACGTTGCGCTCCTCAAGATCGAGGCCGACGGTCTTCCGGTCGCGTCGATCGGCGAGCCGCGCGATCTCCTGGTCGGCGACTGGGTGGTCGCGATCGGCGCACCGTTCGGCTTCGAGTCGAGCGTGACCGCGGGGATCGTCAGCGCAAAGCGCTTCTTCCCGGGTCGTACGGGAATGCCATTCATCCAGAGCGATGTCGCGATCAATCCGGGAAGTTCCGGCGGCCCGTTGTTCAACCTGCGTGGCGAAGTCGTCGGCATGAACTCGATGGCGTACACGCACAACGGTGGCTACATGGGCGTCTCGTTCTCGCTCCCCGCGAATGTCGCCATGGACGTCGCCGGCCAGCTGCGCACGCGCGGCCGCGTCGTGCGTAGCCAACTCGGGCTTCATGTCCAGGAAACGACGCTGCCGTTGGCGCGTGTCTTCAGGCTGACGCACGCCGCGGGAGCGCTGATCACGCGTGTCGACCCCGGCAGCCAAGGTGAGCGGGCGGGTCTGCGCTCCGGGGACATCGTTGTCGGTTTCGGCGACAGGCCGGAGCTCAGCTATGCCGAGATGCAGCAGATCGTGGCGATGACGCCGCCGGGAACGTCGCTACTTCTCAATGTGTGGCGCACGGGCGCGATGCTGCACACGAGCATCGAGGTCACCGAGGCACCCCGCCCGGCCGCCCCATCGTCGCCATCGCCACAAACGGATGCACAGGACGGCGATCGCCTCGGACTCGTGTTTCCCGACGCGGAGGATCGACGCCGCTTCTTTTCGAACTCGAGCGAATTGACGGTGCGCGAAACCTGCGGACCGGCGCGGCGCGCCGGCATCGCCTCGGGCGATGTGATTGTGGGGATCAACGACCACCTGACGCGCAACTTCACGGACTACCAAGCCGCGCTGGCCAGACTACCCAAGGGCGCCTACGTCGCAGTGCTGGTCCGGCGAGACGGCCAGCAGGCCTACATATCGCTGGGAGCCGCGGACGGCGATCGCTGAGGACAGATGCATCCGACCCTTCGAATCATCCGCGACGAGCACAGCACGCTGTCGGCGGTCCTGCGCTCGATCGACTTGCTCCTCTCGGAATGTCGGTGCCGCGGCATACCGGCCGACTTCGCCGTCTTGAGAGCCTTGCTGTTCTACATCGACGAGGTTCCGGAGAAACAGCATCATCCCAAG
>DATCCI010000669.1:0-8518 GCA_036511415.1 Acidimicrobiia bacterium | reverse complement strand
CACCGACCCGCGCGCCGGCGTAGGTGTCGAGCACCCGGACCGGCACTCCCGATTCCGCGACGCGGGCCGCGACCGCCTGCATCTCGGGGGTGGCGTCGACGCCGAGATAGCACTCGAGCAGTTCGACCCCGTGGTCGAGCGCGGCCGCGATCACTCGCGGTCCTTCGCACACGAACACACCTTCGCGGTCGCGCGTCCGGCGCTCCCGCAGGAGCGCCTTCAGTCGCTTGATCTCCGCCTTGGTCGCGAATTGCTCAGGCGGCGTCGAGGGCACCGCGTGCGGTCTCGACGAGCGCGGAGAATGCGGCCGGCTCGCGCACCGCGAGATCGGCGAGCATCTTGCGGTCGACGTCGACCTCGGCGGCTTTCAGACCGGCCATGAAGCGCGAGTACGACATGTCGTGCTCGCGGCACGCGGCGTTGATCCGCACGATCCAGAGCTTGCGGAACTCGCCCTTGCGCGCGCGCCGGTCGCGGTACGCGTAGCGAAGCGAGTGCATGACCTGCTCGTTCGCTTTGCGGAAGTGACGGCTGCGCGCGCCGGTGTAGCCCTGCGCCTCTTCGAGGATCGCACGCCGGTGTTTCTTACCGCTGACGGAACGCTTCACCCGGGCCATCGGGCTACCTCCCCAGCATTCGTTTGACGCGTTTGAGGTCGCCGCCGACCACCTCGGCCTCGCGGCCGAGTCGGCGCGTGCGGCGCGACGGCTTGTGCTCCAGAAGGTGGTCCCGGTACGCCTTGCGGCGCAGGATCTTGCCGGTCCCGGTGACCTTGAAGCGCTTGGCGGCGCCGCGGTGCGTCTTCATCTTGGGCATTGTCGGAGTTCCTGTCGGTCGTTCAGACGTTCGCGGCCTGGGCGGCCGGCTTCGTCTTCGGCTTGCGAATCGGATTGAGCACCATCACCATGTTGCGGCCGTCTTGTTTGGGTGCGGACTCCACCACTGCGATCTCGGCGACCCGCTCGGCAACCTTCTCGAGAATCCGCCGGCCGAGTTCCGGGTGGGCCATCTCTCGGCCCCGGAACATGATCGTCAGCTTGACCTTCGACCCCTCCTCGAGGAAGCGCTCGACGTGCTTCATCTTGGTGTCGTAGTCGTGCGAGTCGATCTTCGGTCGGAACTTCATCTCTTTGATGACGACGTTCGACGCTCGTTTTCGCGATTCCTTGCGCCGCTGGTCCTGCTCGTACTTGTACTTGCCGAAGTCCATGATCTTGCAGACCGGTGGTTCGGCGTTGGCCGCGACCTCGACGAGGTCGAGACCCGACTCCCGGGCGATGGCGAGCGCGTCGGGAAGTGTTCTCACTCCCAGCTGCGAGCCGTCGGCGCCGATGAGGCGAACCTGGCGAGCGCGAATGCGATCGTTGATGCGGGCGTCGTCTGTGGCCAGTGCGGCATCACCTCGTGTTGTTCGGCCGCCCTCGCGAATCGACGGCGGAGCTTGCGGGAAGCGTCCACCGTCGCGCCGAACGTCGCTCGGCTCCTCACAACGGGCCCGACGTGGCGATGACCGTGAGGTCGGACCAGCCGGGCGGGGACCCCGCCTTTTGGGTAGCGTCCCACTTCCCTCGATTGTCGACGCGGGAGGATAGTCGAGCGTGAGCGAACTCTGGACACCTGGGAGCGGCGAGCCCCGTGAACCCTCCTCGACCCCGGACGGCGTGCCCACCGGGCCGGCGCCCGGCGAGTCGACGCCGACCGCCGAAGAGGTCGAGGCGGTGCGCGAGCTGCACGAGCGGCTTGCCGCCACACCGGTCGCCGACGTCATCGTCAATCATGCGATCGGCATCTGGCAACTCGCCTTGGTGCATCTGGGCGTCGTCACGCCGCCCGACGAGCAGGGCCGGCGACCGGCGCCCGATCTCACCGCGGCCGGGCTCGCGATCGACGCGCTCGCCGCGCTCGTCGACGGGCTGGCCGACCGGCTCGGTGACGGTGAGCCGATGCTGCGCGACGCCTTGCTCCAGGCCCAGATGCTCTACGTCGAGATCGCCGAAGATCCGGCGTAGGAAACGGCGGCCGCTTCCCAGCGCCCGAGGTGCCCGGGGATCACCTCGAATTCCACGGCGGCGCCGACCGCGATCGTGCGGGTGCCGTCGGCGATCACCGTGGAGTGGAACGGGTACATCGAGCCGTCGGCACCTTCGATCTCGCCGAGGCCGCGTTCGGCGTCGAATCTCGTGACTGTGCCGGAACGCGCGGGGCCGCGCCCGTTCACTGGACGATCTTGCCGATCGGCAATTCGAGGATGCCCGTCGCACCGTGGTCCTTCAGCGCGGGGATCAAGATGTTGATGTCGCTCTTGGCGACCACCGTCTCGACTGCGTATCCGTCCTCGCCGTACAACTTCGACACCGTGGGCGACTTGAGCGCGGGCAACAGCGCGATGACGCCGCTCAGGTTCGCCTCGTCGACGTTGAGCTTGACGAGCACCCGGCCGCGCGCCTCGAGCGCGCCCAGGAGCAGCGTCTGCAACTGCTCCATCGCCCGGCGCTTCTCGTCGTCGGCGTAGGAGACGGGGTTTGCGATCAGCTCGGTGTACGAAACGAGGATCGTGTCGAGCACGCGCAGGCCCGCGGCGCGCAACGCCCGCCCCGTCTCGGTGATCTCGACCACGGCGTCGGCGATCTGCGGGATCTTCGCCTCGGTCGCGCCGTACGAGAGGGTGACGCGCGCGTCGACGCCGTGCTTCTCCAGGAACCGGCGCGTCAGCTCCGGATACTCGGTGTGCACCCGCACGTCGGGCGGGAGATCGGCAACCGTCTGCCACGCCGAATCGCCGCCGACCGCGAGCACCATGCGGATCGGGCGCGCCGTTGCCTTCGAGTAGTGCAGCTCGGTGAGTGTCACGACCTCGACGCTCGTCTCCTCGATCCAGTCGCGTCCGGTGACGCCCACGTCGAACAGCCCGTCGGCGACGTACCGCGGGATCTCCTGCGGGCGAAGGATCGTGACGTCGACGACGCGCGGGTCGTCGATCGTCGCCTTGTAGTCGACGTCGGATGCACGCGTGAGCGCGAGGTCGGCGTCTTCGAAGAGTTGGAGAGTCGCGGGCTCGAGCGAACCCTTCGGCAACACCAGGCGGAGCACGCCGCTCAGGATAGGGGCTCGCCGGCCACCAACAGCCGGTAGCCGAGGTCGATCTCGGCGCGATCGCGCAGATCGGCGTGACGATCGTCCCAGACCCCGCTCGCGAGGTCGCGCCGGAGTTGGTCGGTCCCCGCGCGCCGCACTTCCGGATCGAGTTGCGCGAACGACGAGATGCCCGCCTGCACGACGGGATCGAGATACGCCTCCGGCCGGTTCCAGTAGCAACCCGCGAACCCGTCCTGGCAGTCGGCGGTCACCGGTACCGGCTCGACGCGGCGGACCGCGAGCGTCGCGGCGAGGCGATCGAGGCCGGGGGCCGCGCGCTCCGAACCGAGGTCGAGGATCTCGGGGAAGTACTCGCCGACGAACCAGAGCGATGACGCGAGCGACGGTTCGAAGAAGAAGATCACCTGGCGTCGCGCGACGCGCTGCATCTCGCGCAAGCCACGCTCGAGGTCGTCCCAGTGGTGCACGGTGAGGCTGGCGAGCGCGGCGTCGAACGCGTCGTCGCGGAACGGCAGCGCCTCGGCTCGGGCCAGCACCGCGGGTGCCGCGTCGGCACTGCGTTGGCGCAACATCGTCACGGAGGGATCGGCCGCGACGACGAGGCGATCCGCGGGCTCGTAACTCCCGGCGCCCGCGCCGACGTTCGCGACCCGCATCGTTTCGAGGGAGTCGCCGAGCGCGGCGGCGATACGGGCCTCGATGTGCGGGTCGGTCCGGCGCGTCGAGCGGTAGGTTCGTCCGATCGTGTCGTAGCGGGTCACGGCAGCCCGCGCAGGAGAGACGCCATCTCGATCGCGGCGAGCGCGGCCTCCTCGCCCTTGTGACCTTCTTTGCCTCCGAGGCGGTCTCGAGCCTGCTCGCGGTCGTCGACGGTCAGGACGCCGAAGATCACCGGCACGCCGGTGTCGAGCGCGGCCCGCGTGATGCCCGCGGCGGTTTCGCCGGCGACGTACTCGAAGTGCGCGGTCTCACCCCGGATCACCGCTCCGAGACAGATGACGGCGTCGACCGTTCCCGAGGCGGCGAAACGTTTCGCGACGAGGGGCGCCTCGAACGCGCCCGGGACCCACGCGACCGCGACCTCCGCCGCCTCGCACTTGCGCAGGATCCGCTCGGCGCCGTCGAGCAGCTCGGCGGTGATGTCGTGGTTGAAGCGCGCGACGACGATCGCGAACCGCATCCCGGTCGCGTCGAGGTCGCCCTCGCTCGGCGCGTACTCGCCCATCGCTCAGGACCCTCCGAGCTCGTCGACGCCGTGGTCGGAAGCACCGTGGTCGGAAGCACCGTGCTCCGGATCGAGGCCGAGCAGGTGCCCGAGCTTGTCCTGCTTGGCGCGCAGGTACGCGATGTTCTCCTCGTTCGGCACCGTGCGCATCGGGACCCGCTCGATGATCTCGAGGCCGTAGCCCTCGATGCCGCCGTACTTCGCGGGATTGTTGGTCATCAAACGCATGGTGGTGACGCCGAGATCGACGAGGATCTGCGCACCGATGCCGTACTCGCGCGAGTCGGCCGGGAAGCCGAGCTCGAGATTCGCCTCGACCGTGTCGCGGCCCTGGTCCTGCAGCGAGTACGCGCGCAGCTTGTGTCCGAGGCCGATACCCCGGCCCTCGTGGCCGCGCAGATACACCACGACTCCTTGCCCCTCGGCGGCCACCCGTGCGAGCGCGCGGTCGAGCTGCACACCGCAGTCGCACCGCAGCGAGCCGAACACGTCGCCGGTCAGGCACTCGCTGTGCACGCGCACGAGCACGTTCGGCTGACCTGCCACCTCGCCGCGCACGAAGGCGAGATGCTCGGTGTCGTCGAGGAGCGACGCGAAGACGTGCGCGGTGAAGTCGCCGTACTGCGTGGGGATACGTGCCTCCGAGACGCGCCGGACGAGCTTCTCGCGATGACGGCGGAACCGGATGAGATCGGCGATGGTGACCAGCACGAGATCGTGCTCGGCCGCGAAGGCTTCGAGCTGTTGGCGGCGTTGCATCGTGCCGTCGTCGTTCACGATCTCGGCGAGCACGCCGGCGGGATAGCCACCGGCGAGGCGGGCGAGGTCGACGGCCGCCTCGGTGTGCCCGGCCCGTTTGAGCACTCCGCCGACGCGGTAGCGCAACGGGAAGATGTGGCCGGGGCGGGCCAGATCGACCGCGGAGGTCTCCGCGTCGATCAGCGCGTGGACGGTCGTGCAACGATCGGCGGCCGAGATGCCGGTCGTGGTGCCGGTCCGCGCGTCGACCGAGACCGTGAAGGCCGTGCGCTGGCCCTCGGTGTTCTCGCTCCCGGAGACCATCAGCGGGAGCTGCAGCTCGTCGAGCCGCTCGCCCTCCATCGGGAGACAGATCACGCCGCTCGTGTAACGGATCATGAACGCCATCTTGTCGGGCGTCATCTTCTCGGCGGCGATGATCAGATCGCCTTCGTTCTCGCGGTCCTCGTCGTCGACGACGACGACGAACTCCCCGCGCTTGACCGCGTCGATCGCGCGTTCCACCGCTTCGAACATCATGTTGGGCTCCGATCGGAAACGAGCAGCCGTTCCACGTACTTGGCAATGAGATCGACTTCGAGATTCACCCGGGCGCCGGCGGCGCGCGCACCGAGCGTGGTCACCGCGAGCGTGTGCGGGATCACCGCGACCGAGAACCCGTCGTCGGACACCGCGGCGACGGTCAGGCTGATGCCGTCGACCGTGATCGAACCCTTGTGCACGACGTAGCGCAGCACTTCGTCGGGGGCATCGAACCGGAAGAGCTCGGACGCGTCGGGTTGCGGCTCGCGGGCACGTACCGTGCCGGTCGCGTCGATGTGACCCTGCACCAGGTGCCCGCCCAGGCGGTCGGCGAGCCGCACGGGCCGTTCGAGATTGACGGGATCGCCCGGCGCGAGATCACCCAGGTTCGTGCGCGTGAGCGTCTCGACCACCGCGTCGGCGGCCCAGTACCCGTCGCCGAGCTCGACCGCGGTGAGGCAGCACCCGTTCACCGCGATCGACGCTCCGATCGTCGCGTCGGCGAGCACGTCGGTCGCATCGATCTCGATCCGCGCGCCGCCCCCGGTCGGCGTGAACGACCGCACCCGGCCCAGCTCCTCGACGATGCCGGTGAACATCAGCGCACCTCCGCACTCGGCTCGAGCTCGAGGCGCACGTCGGCACCGGAACGGGCGACGTCGACCAGCTCCCAGCGCGGCGCGTCGGCGATGGTGCGCGGTCCGGCGTAGGCGAAGCCGGCGGCCCCGTCGGTCCCGAGCAACATCGGCGCGACGTACGCCACGACGCGCTGCGCGTGGCCGCCTCCGGCGACCGCGCCGAGCAGCTCACCGCCGCCCTCGACCAGGGCCTGGAGAACGCCTTCGCGCCCGAGCACCGTGAACGCGGCGCCGAGATCGACGCCGCGCCCGCTCGCACCCGGCGCCACCACCTCGACCTTCGCACCGGCGGCGCGCCACGCGTCGACCGCGCCCGAACGGGCCGCTTCGGTGGTGACGACGAGCGTCGGACCGAGCGTGGAGTCGAAGAGCGGGCCCTCGGCCGCCACCCGACCGCGCCCGTCGAGCAGCACCCGCAAGGGCGCCCGCGCCGGCGCGACCTCCACACCGCGCACAGTCAGTGCGGGCCGGTCGGCGAGCGCGGTGCCCGACCCGACCACGATGGCCTGCGAGTCGGCGCGCAGCTCGTGGGCGTCGGCTCGCGCGCCGTCCGACGTGATCCATCTGGACGTCCCGTCGGCCGCGGCCACGCGCCCGTCGAGGCTGAGCGCGACCTTCGCGACGACGAACGCCTTCCCGGTGCGGCGATGGTGCAGATACGGGGCGAGATCGCGCTCGGCTTCCGCCGCGCCCACACCGGCTCGTACCTCGACGCCCGCGTCTCGAAGCCGCGCGTAGCCACGCCCCGCGACCCGCTCGTCGGGATCTCCGACGGCGACGACGACCCGCGAGATCCCGGCCGCGATCAAAGCCTCGCTGCACGGCGGCGTATTGCCGTGGTGGTTGCACGGCTCGAGCGTGCAATACGCCGTGGCACCTCTTGCCCGCTCGCCGGCGGCGCGCAGAGCGGTGATCTCCGCGTGCGGACCGGTGGGATACGGACCGGTCGCGCCCGCGCCGACGACCTCACCGGCGCGCGTCACGACGCATCCGACCGCGGGCCAGGGCGCGGTATGACGGCGTGCGCTGCGCGCGAGCTCGATCGCCCCGAGCATCACCGCAACGTCGCCTACGTCGGACACGCGCCCTTCCCGGTTCGGGCCCGCGGGGCGCGGCGTCGGCGATCGGAGACGATGAACGGCGACGGCAAACGTACGCGCCGTTTCGCGCGTACGTCGTCGTATCCGACCCTCTCCCATCCGGACTCTCACCGTCGGCCCAGGGATTTCACCTGGTCGGCGCCCCGCTGGCTGCGGGGCGTTCGCGGGCTCTCACCGCCGGTCGGGACTTGCACCCAACCCCGAGGGCTTCAGTTGTCAGTTGTGCCTGAGGATACTGCCCTTCCGAAGGAAATGCAACGTGTTCTATTTCCGCGCGCGCCCGCCGGGAGGCGTTGAGTGGGCCCGCCGGTAGGCGTTCAGTGGGCCCGCCGGTAGGCGTTGAGTGGGTTAGTGGGGATGCCCACCGGCGAGCAGGTCGAGGGCGTGGGCCGCGATCGCCAACACGATCTCGAGCCCCTCCTCCGCTCCACCCGCGGAGCCGGGCAGGTTGCAGATCAGCGACCGGCCCCGCGTGCCGGCGACCGCACGCGACAACATCCCGAAGCCGCGGTCGCCGGTATCGCTTGCGCGCCGGATCGCCTCGACGATTCCCGGCGCCTCGCGTTCGATGACCGCCCGGGTGCCCTCGGGGGTGAGGTCGCGCGGGCCGAAGCCGGTGCCGCCGGTCGTGACGATCAATCCCGCGAACCCCTCGGCCAGGTCGACCAGGGCCTCGGCCACCGCGTCGGCGCCGTCGCGGGTCACGCGGTGCGCGATCACGTCGTAGCCCCCCGCGGTGAGCCGCTCGACCAGGGCGCGGCCGCTCGCGTCGTCTCGGGTGCCCCCGGCCACGCCGTCGGAGACGGTCAGTACCTTGGCGGCGAGGGTCATCGCCGCGAACAGGCGCGGATCTCGCGCGCGGCTGCCGCAGGGTCGTCGGCACCGAAGATGCCGGTGCCGGACACGAGGATGTCGACGCCCGCCTCGGCCGCGAGATGCGCATTGTCGATCTTGATGCCGCCGTCGATCTCGATCTCCACGGGAAGTGCCCGCTCGTCGATCGCGACGCGCGCCACGCGCACCTTGTCGAGCACTTCGGGAATGAACGGCTGACCCCCGAAACCGGTGTGCACACTCATCACGAGCAAGAGGTCGATCTCGGCGAGGTATCGCTCCACCGCGTCGAACGGCGTTTCGGGCTCGAGCGACAGCCCGACCCGCATGCCCAGCGCGCGGAT
>DATCCI010000668.1:0-3487 GCA_036511415.1 Acidimicrobiia bacterium | reverse complement strand
TGCGTTACGCGGTCGACACCGTCTCGCTCGACGAGCCCGTCCGCGACGACGGCGACGCCGAGCTCGGCGACTTCGTCGAGGACCGCAACGCGGTCGCGCCCTTCGAGCACGCCGCGACGAGCCTGCTGCCGGGCGAGGTGGCCAAGGTGCTCTCGGTGCTCGACGAGCGGGAGCGCACGATCCTCACGCTGCGTTTCGGGCTCGACGGCGGCGGCGAGCGCACGCTCGAGGAAGTGGCCGAGCACTTCGGCCTCACTCGGGAGCGCATCCGTCAGATCGAGGCCCGGGCGATGTCGAAGCTGCGGCACCCGTCCGCCGACGTCGGCGCGCGCGAGCTGCTCGAAGCCGTCTGAGAATTCCTCCCGGACTCAGTCCGTGGTGAAACGTTCGAAGAGGTGCGCCAGGGCGACGTCGGTCCCGGCCTGGGGGAGCGAGATGCCGCCGTCGACCACGATGGTCTGGCCGGTGACGTAGCTCGCCCGATCCGACGCGAGGAAGAGCACCACTTCGGCGATCTCGTCGGCGTGACCGATGCGTCCGAGCGGGATTGCCCGCGCCACCGGGTCGAACACGTCGGGAAACTGCTGCCACACTGCAGTGAGCGGGGTGCGGACGTGACCCGGAGCGACGCAGTTGACCCGGATCGACGGCCCGTATTCGAGGGCACCGCTCTTGGTCAGGGCGATGACACCGGCCTTCGCCGCGGAGTACGCGGCTTCGTTGCGCGTGGGAGTGAGCGCCGACACCGACGCGTTGTTGACGATGGCGCCGTGTCCGGTCTCCAGCATGAGTGGCACCGCGGCCCGCATGCCGTTGAACGTACCGGTGAGGTTCACGTCGATGAGGCGGTGCCACAGCTTGTCGTCGACAGTGTGCAACGGACGTAGGTCGCCGGAGCCTGCGTTGTTGAACAGCACGTCGAGGCGACCCGTCGTCTCGGCTACTGCGCGCACCGCGGCGGCGAGGGCCTCGCCATCGCGCACGTCGACGGCGTGCGCGCTCCCGCCGACCTCCTGCGCGACCCTCGTGGCGGCCTCGCCGTCGCGATCGAAGATGGCAACCGTCGCGCCCTCGGCCGCGAACCGCACCGCGGTGGCGCGCCCGATCCCCGACGCGCCCCCGGTGATGATCGCAACCTGCGCGTCGAGCTCACCCACGGGCGGCGACGCTAATGGGTCGCCCTACCCGTGCGCACCGAGAGCCGCGACCGCGCCGCGCGCGTAGGCGTCCGCCTGGACGACGTCGACCGTCCGGTAACGATCGCCGCGGGGCGCGACCGCTTCCAGCAAGGCGAGGACCTCGTCGCCGCGCCGCAGCGCCACGACGAGCACGCCCCGATCGTCGAGCGTCACTTCGCGTATTGCCCGCCGGCTTCGCACGACCTTGCGAGCCGCGGTCGCATCGTCCGGCACCGAGTCGCGGGCGGCGAGGTCACGCTCCGCCGCCACCGGAACCTCGCCGGACGGTCCGAGCAGCCGCAGCCGCGTGCACTCGGCGCCGACGACGTCGGCCAGACCTGCCGCGAGCCGCCCGGCCGCGCGACCGATGCCGTCGCGCAGGTCGAGCAGCTCGGGATCGCCGGCGAGGGCGCCCGAGAAGATCAACTCGCTCGCGACCGCGAGCGTGATGCGCATCGAGTCTCCCCGAAGCGACGCGAGCCGTCGGAGATGACGGTCCTTCTCGACCGCGTAGGCCCCGAACACGGCCGCGAGCATGATCGCGCCGGCGCGAACGACCCCGGCCGCGAGGAATACCGCGAACAGTGCGACGAATCCGCTCGCGCCGAGCACGATCGCAATCTGTATTCTCCGCCGCGCGATCGCGCCGTCGGTGAGTGGCTGGTCGGTCCGTATCCCGACCCGACGTTCCTCGAGCGTGATCTCACGATCGAGGATGGTGACCGTTGCCGGCATTGCTCCCCCTCTCGAGCCGCCCCGATCCGCATTCCTCACTCTCTTCATCGAGCGCGCGGCGGCTCAGACTTGAGCGGGGACCTCGTATACGACCCCGTGATCGCGCGTCAGCCACGCGATCCCGTTGTCTTTGGCATAGCCACGGCCCTGCACGTTGAAGATGCGCACGGACGGGGCGTCCAATGGGTATGGGCCCCAGTGCCAGGTGCCGCGGTGCAGATGCACGCACGTGTGGCGCGCGAGCGTGAACGCCTGAACCGCGTCGAAGTGGGCCGGCGCGGAGAAGTCGAGGGCCGCGGGGGCGACGACCACGATCGCGTCGCCGCTCATCGGCATCAGCGTCTGGGTATGCGTGTCGTGGCGATTGAGCAGCTCACAGCGCAACCATCCGTCGACGACCGCGAGCTCGTCGAGCGTGTGCCCGATGAAGTTCGCCGAGCCGTCGTTCCAGAGGAATTCGAGGTCGGCGGTTGGATTGCCGTCACCTTCTTCGGGCGGGAGGGCGCCGAACGGCGCGAACGACGCGCGCGTCGCCGGCGGCGCTTCGAGCCTCATCGTCCGCATTCCCCTCCTCCGCCTATCAGCAACTCACGTAGTCTGACGTGGGCGTCAGTCTTACCCATCGCGGTCGCGGAGGTCACGAAATGGACGTGCGGTCGATCGAGGACGTCGAGCCGGTTGTCGAGCACAACGGCACCGTTCCGGTGTGGTGGTTGGTGAGCCCCCGCGAGATGTTCGACATCACCAAGGGCGGACACCTCGAGCTCGTGAGCGAATTCGAGGTCGCAGGGGGTGGGCTCGTCGACCCGCACCACCATCCGACGCACGAGTTCTATTACGTCACCGCGGGTCGGGGGCTCATGACGATCTCGGGCGAGGAGCGCGAGATCCGCCAGGGCGACCTCGTGCACATCCCACCGGATGCCGTGCACTCGCTCCGACCGGTGAGCGACCACGCGCCGATTCACTGCTTTGCGTTCGCAGTCGGCGTCGACGGCGCCGGGCCGGTCGACTACACGAGCTGACGGCGTGGGCCGGGTGCTCGTCACCCGCCGTCTTCCGGACGGCGGACTGGATCCCCTCGCGGGATACGATCACGAAATCGTCGGACCGAACGTCGACGACACGCCGTACACACCCGAGGAGCTGCGCCGGTACGCGCGCGACTGCGATGCGATCGTGTCGTTGCTCACCGATCGGATCGACGCCGACGTGCTCGACGCCGGCGCACGCGGCGGCCGCTTACGCGTCGTGGCGAACGTCGCCGTCGGCTACGACAACATCGACGTGAAGGCGGCGGCGACGCACGGCATCGTTGTGTGCAACACCCCGGGCGTGCTCGACGACACGACCGCCGACACCGCGTTCCTCCTGATTCTCTCGGCGTCGCGGCTCGCGTCGACGGCAGAAGCCGATCTGCGAACGGGTCGATGGACGGGCTGGGGTGTCACCCAGTACCTCGGCCGCGACGTGCACGGAGCGACGCTCGGAGTCGTCGGCTTCGGTCGCATCGGCCGCGCCGTCGCGCGCCGGGCCGAGGGTTTCGGCATGCGGGTGCTCCACCACGCGCGCCG
>DATCCI010000667.1:0-3108 GCA_036511415.1 Acidimicrobiia bacterium | reverse complement strand
GTCTCCCAACCGACGATGCGATCGAGCTTGCGCCGGCCCTCTTGCGCTTCGACGAGCTTCATGTCGAGCTCGCGAGGATGCTCGAGCGCTTCTCGGATCGCGGACTGCGTGATCTCGTGGAACACCATGCGTTTGACCGGTACGCGTGGTCCGAGCACTTCGAGCACGTGCCAGCCGATGGCTTCGCCCTCGCGATCCTCGTCGGTCGCGAGGATGAGCGTGTCGGCGCCCTTCAGCGCCTGCTTCAGCTCGGCGACGACCTTCTTCTTGTTGGCCGGTACGACGTAGCAGGCGTCGAAGTGATCGTCGGGGTCGATCCCCGCCAGGCGACCGTGCGTCTCCTTCTTGGCGTCGGGGACCTCGTCCTTGCTCCGCGGGAGGTCACGGATGTGACCAACGCTCGCCTTCACCGTGTAGTCGCTCCCGAGGTAGCCCGCGATGGTCTTCGCCTTCGCCGGGGACTCCACGATCACGAGCGGTTTCGGCACTGCTGCTCCCTGTCTCCGCCGAGGACACAGAATGCGTACTCCTCGGCACCCGGGTCGCGGACCGTAGCCCGTCGCCCTTCCCACCGGGACCCAGCCGGCGCAACCGACCTCGGATCGTGGCGTTCTCACTACCCTACGCGCAGGGTCTATCCTGCGCCGCCGTGCTGACCGCCGTGAACTGGCTGAGTGCCAAGGACCTGATCGAGACGTTCTCGACGTGGGGCCTGATCCTCATCGTCTTCGTGGAGTCCGGGCTCCTGCCCGTCCCCCTACCCGGGGATTCCATCTTGGTCCTGGCCGGAGCGTTCTGCGCCACGACCAAGCCGGGCGACCCGCACCTGAACCTGGCCGAGGTCGTGATCGGCACGCTCATCGCCGCCATAGTGGGCGCGCAGATCGGCTTCGCGCTCGGCCGTCGCTACGGCACGCGGCTGTTCAAGCCGGGGGCGCGGATCTTCAAGACCGCGTATCTCGAACGCGCGCAGGAGTTCTTCGACCGGCGCGGACCGCGCGCGGTGGTCGTCGCGCGGTTCGTACCGGTGGTACGCACCATCGTCCCGATGCTCGCCGGCGCGGGGGACATGCCCCTACGAAAGTACGCGACCGCCAACTTCATCGGCGCGGTGCTCTGGACGGTCGGCATCAGCATGCTCGGCTATGTACTCGGGAGGTCGATCTCGATCGACAAGTACATCCTCCCGATCGTCGCGGTGATCATCGTCGCCTCCTTGATCCCGCCGTACCTCGAGTACCGCCGGCACAAGCGCGCGCAGGTCTCCGGAAACTAGCGACCGCACGACGGAAGGGCCGCCCCGCGGGACGGCCCTTCGAAAACCGGCGGGCGCGTGATCAGTCGCCGACCGCGACCGCGCGCGGCGTCTCCGGCGTGGGTCCTTCCGCTTGCAGCGTCGCTCCCCCGCGCTTCGAGAACAGGATCGCGACGATGAGCACGACGAGCGCGACGCCCGCGATGCTGAACCGGGCTCCGGAGTTGTCCCGCAGCGAGATGACCGCCGGGAGGATCAACAGCGAGATCAGGTTCATGACCTTGATCAGCGGGTTGAGCGCGGGTCCGGCGGTGTCCTTGAACGGATCGCCGATCGTGTCGCCGATCACGGCCGCGCGATACGCATCACTGTTCTTGCCGCCGTAGTGCCCGTCTTCGATGTACTTCTTGGCGTTGTCCCAAGCACCACCGGAGTTCGACAAGAAGTTCGCCATGAGCTGGCCGGTGAGGATGACCGCGGCGAGGAATGCACCGAGGGCGAGGTAATTGACGCCGAACCCGATGATGACGGGCGACAACACCGCGAGCAGTGCGGGGGTTGCGAGCTCCCGCAGCGACGCCGCGGTGCAGATGTCGATGACCGGTCCGTAGTCGGGGCGCTTCTCGCCCTTCATGATCAGGCCGTCGGCGAACTGCCGCCGCACCTCCTGCACGACCACGTTCGCGGTGCGACCCACCGCCCGGATCGCGAACGACGAGAAGAGGAACGCGATCGATCCGCCGATGAGCAGGCCGATGAACGTCTTCGGGTTCGCCACGTTGATCGCGGTCAGCGGGTTCTTGAAGAGGTCGTTCCCGCTGATGTTGAGGTTCAACTGGTTCTTGATGGTCTCGATGTACGACGAGAACAACGCGACGGCCGCGATGACCGCGGAACCGATCGCGAATCCCTTCGTGACCGCCTTGGTGGTGTTGCCCACCGCGTCGAGGCTCACCATGATCCGCGCGGGTTCGCCATCGAACTCGCCCGACATCTCGGCGATGCCCGCCGCGTTGTCGGCCACGGGACCGAACGTGTCCTCCGAGACGACCACGCCGGTGGTGGCGAGCATGCCCATACCGGTGAGCGCCACGAGATACAGCGAGAATTCGATGTCGCCGCCGCCGAGCGCGATCGCGACCGCGATCGCACCGGCGATCGCGATGATCGCCCATACCGACGACTCGAGCCCGCTCGCGACTCCAGCGAGCACCGCCGTCGCCGGACCACCGGTGGAGGCCGACTCTGCGATCTCGCGCACCGGCTTGGTCTCGGTGGAAGTGAAGTACTCGGTGATGCGCGACGCGATCTGCGCGAGCACGAGACCGCCGACGACGGCGCCGAACATGCGCAAGCCCACACCGCCGATCGTGCCGCCCTTCGGGTTGCCGACGTACACCATCGCGAGCGCGAAGGTCCCGATGATGGTGAGGATGCCCGCGGTCAGGAAGCCGCGGTTGATCGGCGCCATCGCGGACTTGTCCTTGTCGGTGGCCTTGACCGCGAAGACTCCGACGATCGACGCGAGGACGCCGATGGCGCGCGCGGCCAGCGGGAACAGCGCGCCCGCGGCCCAGAGCGCGGGGGTGTGCGGGAAGATCGCCTGGAACGCGGGGACGCCGAGGATGATCGACGCGACGAGGGTGACCTCGTACGACTCGAAGAGGTCGGCGGCCATACCGGCGCAGTCACCGACGTTGTCGCCGACGTTGTCGGCGATCGTGGCCGGGTTGCGCGGGTCGTCTTCGGGGATACCGGCCTCGACCTTGCCGACGAGGTCGGCGCCGACATCGGCCGCCTTGGTGAAGATGCCACCCCCGACTCGCATGAACAACGCGATGAGCGAACCACCG
>DATCCI010000666.1:0-3138 GCA_036511415.1 Acidimicrobiia bacterium | reverse complement strand
TTCCGCGCGTTCTCTCGCTCTCGTCGGCCGAGGCCCCCCAGATCGCCTCCGATCTCCTCCGGGTGTACGGCGACCGCGCGCTGCCTTCGGCGCTCGCGCTCGTCATCGTCGGCCTGACGGTCGTCGCCGGCACCGTCGTGTGGCAGCGCGAGCGCACGACCCGGTCGGCGCGTCCCGCGGCTCGGCCTCAGCCGGAGCTCACGGCGTGGCCGCGCCCTCAGGTCGCGACCGACCAGACCACGATGACCGAGACGACGTCGCGGTAAACCCGGCGTCGGCTCTGTCGCTCTGGTCGGGGCCCCACGCGTCGCCGGAGATCGACCGATCACCCGAATCGAGCACGCGCAGGATCGGTACGGGTTCGGTGATGCCCCGGACGAATACCGGGCCGAGCGGCTCGAAACCGACCCCCGGGCGCTCGCCGGTGGCGTCGGCCGTCACCTCCGAGCACAGCACCTCGCCCGGCCCCGCGAGATCCACGATGCGCGCGGCGAGGTTGACGTCCCGACCCACGATGTCGTCACCGCGCCGGCGCGGGCAACCCCAGTGCACGCCCATGCGAACCCAGAGCGGGATGTCGCCGGCCGAGGCGTCACCGGCATCGGCGATGTCGTTCACCGCGTCGAAGTCGCGCTGCAGGCGCAGGCAGGTATCGATCGCTTCGCAGGGATCGTCGAACCACAGGAGCAATCCGTCTCCGAGCTCCTTCACCACCCGCGCCGCCGCGGGGAGTGCGACGCGCACCATCTGCTCCTGACGCTCGAGGAGCGCGAGCGCCACATCGTCGCCGTGCATGTCGGTGAGTGCCGTGAAACCGACGATGTCGGTGAAGACGATGGCTCCGTGCTCGGCCATCAGGCGCTCGACACCCGGATCGCTCCGCTCACGCTCGCAACCGCGATCTCGAAGTCGTCACCGGGCGTGCACTCGCATTCGATGCGGCCGCTGATCGAGCGCAGTCGCGTCGCCGGTCTGGTCTCGGCGGGAACCGTGACCTCGACCTTGCCCGAGACGGTGTGGACCGACACGCGCCCGGGATCCGGAGCCAGTGCGAGAAGCACCTTGCCGCTGATCGTCTTCACCTCGGCGCCGCCGACGCGCTCCAACAGCACGAGGCCCGAGACCGCGGCCACCGTCGCGCGACCGGCGCTGCCCACGTGCACCTTCGAGCTCTTGGTCATGATCCGGCACTCGCCCGCGCAGCTTCCGATGTCGATCCTTCCCGACTTCGTGCGAACGTCGACACGCGTCGCGTCGACGACCCGGATCGCACCGCTCACCGTCGCGACGCGCACCGCGCCGAGCGCACCGAAGAGCTCGACCTTGCCCGACGCCGTCCCTACCGTCACGTCGGTACCGGGCGCGCACCGCACCTCGATCACGCCGGCCGACGGGGCGCGCCGGACGTGCACGGTGCCGTCGTCGCGGGCCTCGATCGTTCCGCCCTCGACCGAGAGCGCGGCTCCCTCCGCCGTCTGCACGCGAACGTTGCCGCTGCGGGTCGTGATGTGCACGAGAGACGGATCGGGCATCTCCTTGCAGCCTACGCGTCCGCGTCGACGAGCACCTCGGGCAGTGGCCGCGCGTGCGCGAGCGCGAGATGCTGCACGGCACGCGTCAGCGCGACGAAGAGGAGCCGCGAGCCGTGCGGCTCCTCTTCCGCGATCTCGGCGGGCTCCGCGACGATCACCGCGTCGAACTCGAGGCCCTTGGCGAGGCGGGCCGACAACACGACGAGCGCGCGGTCGGGCGCGACCTCGCCCGGCTCCGCGAGCACGACGCCCCGATCCTCGATGGCGCGGCGGAGCGCGGCGACACGCCCGTCGGCCGCGATGACCGCGACGGTGCCGAACTCCTCGGCGAGTGCGAGCGCGTGCTCGGCGATCGCGGGCACGAGAAGATCGGCCGGGAATTCGTGGGTATCGGGCAGGTCTCCGTCGGCCCGCACCGATCGCGACGCCGCGACGCCCGGCGCGGCGACGGGGAGCAGGCGGTTGGCCAGCGCGAGGAACGCCCCCGGCAGGCGGTAGCCCATGGTGAGCTCCGCCGGCTGCGCGTTGGCGGGCCGCCCGAGGTGCGCGAGCGTTGCCTCCCAACTCTCGGGCGACGCCGGGCCCGTCGCCTGCGCGAGATCACCGAGGACCGTCATCGAATGGCGGTGCGCGCGGCGGGCGAGCATCCGCAGTTGCATCGGAGAGAGGTCCTGGGCTTCGTCGACGACCAGGTGGCCGAAGCGTCGCGGCGCGCCTTTGACGAACGCTTCGGCCTCGTCGATGAGCGGCAGGTCGGCGGCCGTCCACGCGTCGGCCGCGGCGCGCGGTCGCAGTATCGAGCGCTGCTCGTCGTCCGTCAGCACGCCGGCGGCCGCGCGCGCCAGGAACGCTCTTTGCGTCAGCAGCGAGCGTACGAGCCCGACCGGGCTGACACTTCGCCAGCAGCCGTCGATCGCCTTGCGCGGTTCGGAGTCGGCCAGTAGCGCGACGCCGAAGTCGTGCTCGTCGAGCTCGATCGCCACACCGCCCGTATAGCGGTCGTACGCGCGCCGTACCAGCGACTGCCGGAATCGCTCGCGTTGGGTGGAGAAGGGCGCGTCGCGCCGGCGCGCGTCGTCGACGAGCGCGCGCACGTCGTCGGGGTCGAGGGTCAGCCGACGCGTGCGGAACCGCACGGTCAAACCGGCGGTCGGCACGCGAATCGCATCGGCTGCACCCCGCGCGATCACCTCCGCGAGGCGCGCGTCGCCCTTGATCGCGGCGACCGCGAGCGAATCCTCACCCACGATGCGGAACCGCAACGCGAGCAGGCCGTCGACCGTTGTCTGGGTCGCCGACGTCTCGCCCAGCGACGGCAGGACCTGCGAGATGTAGCGCAGGAACACCGGGTTGGGTCCGACCACGAGCACGCCTTCGCGTGCGAGTCGGGACCGGTGCTCGTACAACAAGAACGCGGCGCGATGCAGCCCGACCGCGGTCTTCCCCGTTCCCGGGCCGCCTTGCACGACGAGACACGTTTCGATGGGAGCCCGGATGACCGCGTCCTGTTCGGCCTGGATCGTCGCGACGATGTCGCCCATGCGGCCGGTGCGGTCGCGCTCGAGCGCGCCGAGGAGCGCGCCCTCGCCGCTCACCTGGAGCCCGG
>DATCCI010000665.1:0-8745 GCA_036511415.1 Acidimicrobiia bacterium | reverse complement strand
CCGGTGCTCTCGGCCTATCAGACGACGTTCTTGGTGGGCGCGGCCCTCGTCGTGCTCGCGGCCATCACCGGGCTGCTGATCCGCGACGAGGACGCGGCGTCGACGCGGGAGGGCCATCAGGCCGCGGCGCCGGACGCTCCGGACGCTCCGGTCGCGGTGGCCGGCGACTGATCGATCGTTTCGGTCAGCTGCGGTTGAGCCAGCGGTGCACGGGGTCTTCGTGCATCGCGAGCTGGCGAGGCTCGCCGACCAACGCCCACAGGTAATAGAGGCGATAGCCGGGTGCCGCGCACACGGGGTGGTACCCGCGCGGGATCCCGACGATGGTGCCGTGTTTGAGGAACACCGCCTCGGCGTAGCCGTCGGTCTCGTACAGGCCCTGGAAGCCGAACCCGTCGGGACGGTCGAAGCGGTAGTAGTAGACCTCCTCGAGCGCGGGTTCGCCGTCGCCGCCGTCGTGCTTGTGCGGCGGGAACGACGACCATTGACCGGGTTCGTTGAACGTCTCGCCGACGAGCAGATGGCGGGACGGAACCGCGTCGGCGATCACGTCGTGCACGTCGCGTTGCCAACCCGGCTTGCCGCGCGCCTGCACGACGACGTCGTCGGGTCGCACGAAGGTCGCGTCGTCGGCCGACGTCAGCGCGTATCCGTTGGTCGCGATCAGCGCGAGCTCCGCGTCGCTCGTGGCGGCGATGCCGATCGACGACCCGGGCGGCAGATACACCGCCGACGCCCGCTGGTCGAACACCGAGCTCCGCTTGGCCGACTCGCCGTCGAACTCGACCGCGCCCTCCAGGAGCACGATCGCCGCTTCTTGTCCCGGCGGAGGCCGAACGGTCCGGGTCTCGTCCGCGCCGAGCGCGACGACCTCGAGGAGAACGTGGGCGCCGCGATATTCGGCTTCGATCACGGCGCCGTCTCCGGCAACTGCTCGTAGCCGCTCATCGTCGGACTCCGATCGCGTGGGGGTTGCCGGGCGGCGGCAAGGGATGGCGGAAGAGCGCCGCCGCGTTCTCGTGGCTGATCTTCGCGATCTCGTCGGCGTTGAGGCCGCCGAACACGTCGGCGAACACCTGCTGGGTGTCGGGCCAGGTGCCGTCGCCGTGCGGGTAGTCCGACTCGAACGTGATGTGGTCGACGCCGACCGTATTGCGGGTGCTGAGCGTGGAGGGGTCGTCGATCGTCGAGAACCAGAAGTTGCGGTGCAGTACTTCGGACGGGCGCAGCTTGCCGGGGAAGTAGTCGCCGTACCCGGAGCGCTCGACGATGTTCTCGAGCCGGTCGTGCAACATCGCGACCCAACCGATGCCGCCCTCGCTCATGATGATCTTGAGGTCGTCGTACTCCGCCGGGTAGCGCGACCAGAGCCACTCCGCGCACGCGCTGAGCGACAGCTGGCCGAACAACGTCGCGCCCAGGGGCACCATGGGCGCGCCCGGCGGCATGTCGGCCACGCCGGTCGACCCGACGTGGAGGCACACGACCGTCCCCGTCTCGGCGCACGCGGCGATGATCGGGTCCCACCACTTCGAGAAGATCGGCTCCATGCCGATGCGATGCGGCATCTCCGGCAGCGTCACCGCGGTGAAGCCGCGTGCCGCGTTCCGCCGGATCTCCCGGGCGCCCTCCTCGGGATCGGCCAGGAACGTGATGCCCATAGGGACGATGCGGTCGGGATGCTTCACGAACCACTCGTCGTGGAACCAGTCGTTCCACGCGCGGGTCACCGCGAGGCCGAGCTCGGGATCGCTGCACCGGGAGAAGACCGACCCGCAAAAGCCCGTGATCTGCGACGGGAAGTTGACCGACGCCCACACCCCGTTGATATCCATGTCGTGGATGCGCGCGTCGACGTCGAAACAGCCCGGTCGCATCTCGTCGAAGCGTGTGGGCTCGACCTTCCAGTCTTCGCGCTTGCGTCCGACGACCGCGTTCAACCCGACTTGGAAGAACACCTTGCCGTCGAAGTGCCACACCTCGTGGCCCTCTTCGGTCTCGACGACCCTGGGCGCCAGGTCCTGCAGCTTCGCCGGGAGCCGGCCGTCGAACATGCCGGGCGGCTCGACCAGGTGATCGTCGGTGGAGAACAGCGTGTAACGGATGGGCCGTGGTTCGGGATCGGCCTCGAGGCCGTGGGTCTCACTCTTGCGCCAGTTGAGCCGGATGCCGGGGCTGACAGCCATGCCGGCAAGGGTAGGTCGGGGCTCAGGCGTGTGTCAGAAGGCCGTGCAGTTTCGGCACCAACAGTTGGGCGCGAAAGTGGCCTGTGGCGCGCAGTTTCGGTACCAACAGTTGGGCGCGCCGGGAGCTCCGGAGAGATCCCGACGCGCTCCTCGCGTATTGCGCTGCTACTCCTTGACCCACTCGGCGTCGATGGTGAGCTTGATCTTGTCGCCCACGACCACACCGCCGGCCTCGAGCGCGACGTTCCACTCGAGCCCCCAGTCCTTGCGGTTGACCTCGGTCTCGGCGGTGAAGCCCACGCGGGTGTCGCCCCACGGCGATGCCTGCGAACCGAGGAACTCGCCCTTCAGCGTGACCGGGCGCGTCGCGTCGCGGATGGTGAGCTCGCCTTCCAGCGTGAACTCGCCGTCGCCTTCGTCGCGCACCTGGGTGGAGCGGAACGAGACCGTCGGGTACTGCTCGACGTCGAAGAAGTCGGCCGACCGCAGGTGCTCGTCACGCTTCGGGTCGCCGCTGTCGACGGCCCCGACGTCGATCGTGGCCACGACCGACGACTGGGTGGGGTCGTCGGAGATGTCGAGGTGGCCGGCGGTCACGGGGAAGCGGCCCCGGACCTTGGTGATCATGAGGTGCCGGGCGCTGAACGACACATGGGAATGGCTCTCGTCGAGCGCGTACGATCCGGCGGCGGGGGCGTTGCGAGTGGCTTGGGACTGGGTGGTTGTCATCGGAACTCCTGTCGGGTGTTTGTCAGCGCAATCGTTGCGATCGCAATGATAGTCTAAATGCTTGCAGACGCAAGAACATTCCCGGGCGACAGATAGGATCTCGAGATGAGCGAGCCCCAGGTGCGGTGGCTCAACGAACCGGAGATGCTCGCCTGGCGGGGCCTGGTGCAGGCCACGACGGGCCTCCTTGCCGTGCTCGACAACGAGCTCCAGGCCGAGCACGGCTTGACCCTGGGCGACTACGAAGTGCTGGTGCACCTCTCGGAGGCGCCCGACGGGGCGATCCGTATGAGCGAGCTCGCCGGCCGGCTGCACCTCTCGCCGAGCGGCATCACCCGGCGGATCGACGGACTCGTGAAGGCGGGATACGTCGAGCGCCGCCCGTGTCCGAACGATCGCCGGGGCGCGAACGCGGTGGTGACCCCAATCGGGTTGAAGGCCGTCCGGAGTGCCGCGCCGACCCACGTGCGCGGCGTGCGCGAGTACTTCGTCGATCGATTGAGCGATCGCCAGCTCGCCCAGTTGGCCGACGCGCTGTCGTTGATCGACGTCGACGAGCAGCGCGCGGCCGGTGGCTGCGACGGCGAGGCCGACGAGCGCTGACGCCGCGAGGGCATCGATTGGCTACGGCGCGGGATTGGGCTTGAGCTCCGCGTACGAGATGCGCTCCCAAGCCGACTGCGTCGGCGTGAGGAAGAACGGCGGACTCAGGTACTTGAGTCGCGAGTCGTAGGTGTAGAGCTTGTTGTATCCCGACTGAAGTACCGGGGGATTCCCCCCGTTGAACGTTCCTACCGGCCCGCGGAATTCCTGGGTGATGACACCGTTGACGATCAGGCTGTGGAGGCCGGGAAACGCGCACGGATGCGTGCCCGAGCATGCTCCGTTGGTGCCCGACGACCAGTTCTGGACATAGAAGGAGTGGTTGAGCGACATGATCGCGGCATCGATCGTGAGATCGTCTTGGACCGTCGCGTTGGCGGCGTGCACCACCGCGACGTCGTTGTCGGCGACGAGGCCGAGTACGTCGTCGCCGCCCGGGTACTGCTGATACGTCAGATTGCCGGTGATGTCGATGTCGTCCATCGACGCGATGGTGAGCTGACCGTTGAGGGTGCCGCTCACGTTCACGTCACCGAGGCACGCGTTGCCCGAGCAGTTGGAGTGGTTGGGATCCGCTCCCGCCGGCACGTTCTGGACGTAGACGACGCCGTTTTGCGGCAGGTTCCGTCCCGCTCCGGGCGCGCATCCCGCGTTCGTGCTGAGCGTCCCCGGGCTCGTGACGTCCATGGTCCCGGTGGCGTTGAGGGTGATCGTCGTCGGACCCGTGTAGAGACAGCCCTTCCCGCCCAGCACGCCGTCGGCCTGGTTCCGAATGGAGGTGTTGACCGGCGGGAATGCGAGGAACGAGCCCGCAACCGGCTGCGGGGGATTGGTGATCCCGTAGACCGGGGCGTTCGTACAATTGTTCGTGTTCAGCACCGCGCCGCCGCCGCCGAACTGGAGGCTGTTCGGCTGGTTGTTGGAGGGGTCCGAGTTGTAATACGTGTCGGTGCTGCCCAAGAAGCTCGGGTTGCCACAGACGTAGAGGCCGTCGTTGGAGTGCACCGGTCCGTTCAATGACGCACCAGTCGTCCAGTACACGATGCTGCAGTCGGGGTTCGCGTTCAGGTCGGGGCCGTACGCGTGAGTGGTCGAGTTGTATTGCCACGCCCTGAACTTGCACGAAGACGTGCTGGCCCCGCTCAGCACCGGGTCGATGATCTCGTAGTCGGTCAGCCAGAGGTAGTCGAGGAAGCCTTGCCGGCGCAGACCGAGCGTCACCGTCCGGGTGACTCCTGCAGTCGAGCAGGCGAGGTTCGGATTCGCGAGTCGCTTGCCGGACGAGGTCAGGTACACGATTCCGTTCGCCGCGGTCGTCGTCGTGTTCACGTCGTAGCGGAAGCACTCGCCGTTGGTGGCGAACCCGGCGACCTTGACCCAGGCGTTGAATGCCAGGTTGCCGTCGGGCGGGGGATTGCCGGGGTTGTACGTCCAGTAGTTGGCGTTCTGGGCGAGGTGGTTGAGATAGTCGTCGACGCCGCCCTCGGCTGCGGCCAGCGCCGCCTCGTGATCCTGATCGTGTCGAGCGAGCGGCAGCTGAGAGATGGCCTGCGAGACCATCGTCAGCGAGAGCAGCGTCATCAACATGATGACGATGATCACGACGATCATGGCCACGCCGGCCTCGTCGCGCGGGGCGGCTGGGCGGCGGATTCGGCAGGCGAGAAAGCGGCTCAACTCATCACCCGTTCGGGTTGTAGTCGACGTTGCGGATGTGAACGCACGTATTGATCACGACGCTGGACGAGGCGACATGCACGCGTACCCGCAGATTGATGCACACCTGGTCGATGCTGCGAAGATCTGCGGTCGTCGTGATCGGCGTCGGAATCAGATTCGGTGGGGAGGACCCGTCGTAGTACGAAAAGATCGGCTGGGACGTCTGGATGTATTGGCCGTCGAGTCGCGTCGTCGGCGTACCGGTGTAGGTGTAGTTGCCGGGCGTCGACGACGCATCCGGTTGCGTGAAGTCCTCGTGGAACACGTACACGCCCGTGGCCGGCACCAGCGAAACGTACGCGTGCAACCGGGTCGGACCGGCGCCGGTCGCGAGATTCGCGAGGTTCGCGTAGAAGACGACGTCGTTCTGATTAGCCGACGCGAACGCAGCGGTGGTGCTCGACGGTGCGACGGCCGTGCGAAGGTCCTTCGTGATGCGATCGGCGATGGTTTGCGCTTCGCTCGTCGCACTGAAGCGATCGCTCGTCTTCAGGGACTGATTCTGCATTACCCCGAGGACCCCGAACGCGGAGGCGAGAACGACCGAGAGCAACGACGTTGCGACCATGACCTCGACGAGTGTGAACCCGCGCTCGGACGGCCGGGCCCGCAACCCGCCGACCGCCCTCCCGCAAAGCCGGCTCACGACACGACCACCGTGACCGGACCCGCAAACTTTGCCCCCGCCGTGCCGGTTGCGTTGACGGCGTACACGCCGCCGGGTTGCACCCAGACGTTCACCGTTCCGACCTTGTTCGCGAGCGTGCAGGCCGCGGCGCCCTTCACGCACTTCGCCGTGATCGTCCAGTGGCCGAGCGGCAACGACGTGACGCTATTGCCGCTCGCGTCGGTCGTCACCAGACCGAGCGTGGGCGCGGTACCGGTCGCGGTGCCGCTCGTGCAGACCGCGGTGTAGGGCACCGCGAAGGTCGTCGTCTCGGCTGCGGTATTCGTTCCCGCCACGACTGCAACCGCCGAGGAGTTCTGCACGTGCAGCGAAAGGGTGTACAACGGCACGGTCGTCGACGCCGTTCCACCGGGCGCGACGCTGATCGGAACGGGCGCGGCCGTCGGATAGAACAGCGTTCGATTGGTGTCCTTGCCGAGCGGATTGTTGTCGGTGCAGTTCCCCGCGAACACGGTGTAGCCACTGGAGTACGGATATAGCGGCGTCAACGACGTGACGCCGGCCGCGTACGAGTACTGCGCGTAGGGCTGGAGGCCCGAGTTGGCGACCGAGATCGGAATGTTCGTTGCCGCCGGTGGCGCGGCCGGGTTCCAGCCCGTCACGGTGATCGTTCCCGGGGTGTCGTAGGAGAACGCCAGCGACGCGGTTTGGCCGATGGAGACCGACGTGGTCTGCGCGGGCGCGAGGACCTCTTGGTCGCCGACGCCCCCGCCCACCACCGAGACGGTGTAGGTCCCGACCGGAAGGAACGCGAAGAACGCGCAGCCTTCAGCCGTCGTCTGTTGGCTCTGCGTGGCCGGGCCCGTGACCTGGACGTTGATGTTCTGCGAGGCGGCGCCGGTCGAGTCGGAAACTTTCGTCGCGATCGAACCCAACGATCCCGAATACGCCCCGACCGGAGGCGAGAGCACCGTCACGTCTTGTACGGGCTGCGTTCCGCCCATCGACGCCCACGTCACCTGCTCGTGCACTTCCATGATTTGACCGACGTTGGAACCCGGACTGTCGCAAGAGCTCTGGGTCGAGTTCTGGCCGACGAACTGCACGGTTTGCGTCACGGTGAACTGCATACCGTTCACCTTTTGGGCGGCCCCCGCGAGAACGGTCGTCGTCTGCGGTATGGACGTGAACGATGCCGGGTCGGCCGCCAGGCCCCGCACTTGTTCAATGGCCGCGGTGGCGAGGTTCGCCGCGACGACCCGATTGCGCGTGTTACCCGAGACGACGATCGCGTTCTCGAAGAGGAGCGCGGCTCCGAGCAGGGCGGCCATGAGCACCGTGATCGCGATGATGACCTCGAGCACCGTGAAGCCTTCGGCCGGACGTGAACGGGTATCCACGATGCATCCTCCGGCAGTTCAGGGGTGGTCTGTCACGATTGGTCAGTTCTGGCCCTCGCTGAATATCGGCCGTTCTGCCGAGGTCTTGAGCATGTAGTTGCGCGCGGGCGGCGCCCCGACCTGGCCGACTGGTTGTAAGACGAACTATCGGACCCTTCAGATCGGTATACGGGCGGCCGATTAATCCTGCGAAGACGGGGCCGGCACTGGGGCCGCCCGTACGCGAGATGGGTTGAATCGCTCATGAGAACGATGGCAAGGTCTCGGCTGCAAGCTGCGCATCGTCGTGCGACGGTGGGCCCGCACCTCGAACGGGACGAGCGGGAGCAAGGTTTCACGCTGATCGAGCTCATGGTCGTCGTACTGATCATTGCCATCTTGATTGCCATTGCCATCCCGACATTCCTCGGGGCCCGGAACCGGGCCCAGAACCGGGCGGCGCAGTCCTCGCTGCGTAACGCCCTGACCGCGGCGAAGACCTCCTTCACCGACACGAGCGACTACAGCGGGGCAACCGCGGCCAATCTGGGCGCGATCGAGCCGTCGCTGACCTTCGTGGTCGGTGCGTCCACCGGGTTCAAGGTCGTCAGCGTCGTCGCTCCGGCGGCGGCGGCCACGACGTGGTGGGCCGAGGTCAAGTCCAAGTCGGGGACGTGCTTCGGTGTCGAGGACAAGTCCGGTGCCGGTGGCGGCACCTTCTATGCCGGTACGACGACCGCGCTTGCGGCGGCGTGTACGGCACCGGCTGCCGATCCGAACTTCCCGGACGCCAGCTGGTAATCGAATCCTGTTGACGGCAACGGCGGCAGGTCCACCCGGACCTGCCGCCTCGCCGCGGTCGGGACGAGCGAACGCCCGCCTCGCAGACACGATGACGCCCCTCTTCTCCTCGACGGTCGGCCCTCGCGCAAGCCGCGTTCCGGCGTCTCGCACCGTCTACCCTCGATCGTCGTGACCGCGCTGGTCGCCGCGATCAGCGGCGTGTATGGACTCGTCATCGGTTCGTTCCTGAATGTCGTGATTTGGCGCGTGCCGCGCCACGACTCGATCGTGAAGCCGCCGTCGCACTGTCCGGTCTGCGAGGCGAAGATCGCGAACCGCGACAACATCCCGGTCGTCTCGTGGCTCCTGCTCCGCGGCCGCTGCCGCAGCTGCGCCGCGCCGATCTCGGTTCGCTACCCGTTCGTGGAGCTCCTCACCGGTGTGCTGTTCGCCGCGGTCGGCGCTCGGTTCGCCCATTCGTGGGCGCTCCCCGCGTATCTCGTCCTCGCCGGTGCGCTCGTTGCGCTCTCCGCGATCGATCTCGAGCACTTCCTCCTCCCGAATCGCATCCTGTACCCGGCCGACGGTGCGGTGATCGTGTTGCTGGCCCTGGCTTCGGCCGGTGAGCACGACTGGGGCGCGTTCGTCCGAGCGGGCGTCGCCGGTGCGATCGCCTTCGCCGTCTTCTTCACAATCCACATCGTGTCGCCGAGAGGGA
>DATCCI010000664.1:0-4714 GCA_036511415.1 Acidimicrobiia bacterium | reverse complement strand
GCCGATCCCCCGGCCCGCGCCGGTCACAACCGCGACGCAGTCGGTGAGCAGAAATCGTTCGAGGATCATCGCCTGCCTTCTCGCGTCGTCACGACATCGTCAGGCCGCCCGTGACCACGGACCCGGTCCCGCGCCACCATGCCGGTCATCATCACTCGCTGGTCGGGCCGCCGAAGACCGGCGCCCGCTTCTCCCGGTGCGACGCCAGACCTTCCGCGGCATCCGGACCGCCGAACCCGTAGAACTCGTACGCGAGAGACGCGTCGAACGCGGGGCCCATCACCCGATACCAGTGGTTGAGGGTGTGCTTGGTCCAGCGCAGTGCACTTTGCGCGCCGTTGGCGAGGGCGCCGGCGACCTCGAGCGCTTTGGCCTGAACCTGGTCGTCGTCGACGCACAATGAGACGAGTCCGATCCGCTCTGCTTCCTCGCCCGTCAGGGTTTCGCAGGTGAGCAGGTAGTACTTGGCCTTGGCCATTCCGCACAGAAGCGGCCAGCAGATCGCGGCGTGATCACCGGCCGCGACACCGAGGCGGGTGTGGCCGTCGATGATCCGGGCGTGTCGGCCGCACACGGACACATCGGCGAGGAGCGCGGCGACGAGTCCCGCGCCCACCGCCGGCCCGCAGATTGCCGAGACGATCGGCTTCGAACAGTTGATCACGTTGAGCACGATGTCCCGGGCTTCGCGCATGATGCGGGTCCGAGTTCCGTAGTCCGTGATGATGTCGTCGAGGAGCTCGAAGCTGCCGCCGGCGGAGAACGCGCGACCGGCCCCGGTGAGGATGGCAACGCGCACATCCGGGTCGCGGTCGATGACCGGCCAGACATCGGCGAGCTCACGGTGGACACGCTGGTCCACAGCGTTGAGGTTGGGAGCATCGAGCACCACCTTGAGCACACCCGGCTCGGGATGTTCGAAGGTCAGCCCGGGGAACTCCGCGTACCGGTCGCTCATGGTGAGATCATGCGACGGATTGCGCGTCGGCCGCCAAGCGGCGACAACGCCCAGGCCGACCCGCCGTGTTGGTTCCAAGAGGTGACATAAGCCTCTGGGACCGGTCTCGGGAGCGTCGGATGCTGGTGTGGAGTAGGCAGGAGGTATTGCGATGACAGCGGACGCGAAGGAAGGCATGATTCTGCTCGACGTGACCGCGGGTAACGGTGAGTTCGACCGCGACGTGCTGGAGCGCTTCGATCACCCCGTAAAGGTGTGTCACGGCCCGGAACACGCTGCGTTGTGCCCGCTCCTCGCGGGGAAGGGATGCGGCGAGTTCGAGCAGGCCCACGGCGTGATCTTCGAGCTTGATCTCGACCGTCCGCAGCATCGAGCGATCGTGCGCCGTTACCGCGAATTGGCTCGAAGTGACGTTCCGATCCGGGTTGTCACGAGCGCGGAACAAGCGGCGCGTTATGCGGAGGAACTCCGCGGTATCGAGGTTCTGACACATGCATCCACGGTGGCCGATCTCGATGGGTTCGCGGCTGAAGTGGAAGCCGCCGATCGGACCTGATCACGTCCGCATTTCGTGAGTCACGCGGAATTCGCACGCCACCCCCGCGTCGCCGGGAGTTCGGATAGACAAGGGCGATGACGACCTCCGAACCCGAGTTGACCCGGCCCGTCGACCTCTGCACGGCCGACGGCTCGTTGTTGAATCCCGCGGCCCGAGGGTGGTCGCGCCGCCCCTTGCACCGAGCGAACTTGCACGGACGCTTCGGCACGAACAAGCGGTGGGACTACTGGGCGATCCTCGCGGGCGATCTCGTGGTTTCCTCGGTGTACTCCGATCTGGATCACTTCGGACTGGCCGATGTGTACTGGGCCGATCTGGTCACGGGTGAATCGGGCGGCCGTGCCATCGTGGTCGCGGCCGGAGACGGCATCGAACTCCCCGAGAGCGCGGGCACGGCGCCGTTGGTGGTGGATCGCGACGGTCTGGACCTGCGCATCGCCGATGACGAAGTCGGCACGCGCCTCGTGGCGAGGTGGACCGAGCGGGACGGCCGCGCCGGGCGGCTCGACGTGACGGTCGAGCTTCCCGTTGGTCACGAATCGCTCAACGTGGTCATTCCCTGGAATGACGAGCGCTTCAACTTCACGTCCAAGCACCAGGCCCGTCCGGCGGCCGGGGAGCTGGTGGTTGGTGACCGGCGATGGACGATCGGCGGATCGAACGGTCCCGAGTCGTGGGGCGTGCTCGACGTGGGGCGCGGCAGGTGGCCCGCGGAGATCGCCTGGAACTGGGGTGGCGGAGCCGGGCGGTGCGGCGAGCACGTCGTCGGGCTCCAGGTAGGCGCCAAGTGGACGGCGGGGACGGGCTTCACCGAAAACGGAGTGATCGTCGACGGCCGGCTCACCAAGCTCGGATCGGAGCTGGTCTGGGAATACGACTGGAACGCACCGATGCGGCCGTGGCATGTCGTCGATCCCGGCGGACAGCTCGACGTCGTTCTGACGCCGCGCTTCGACAAGCACACCAAGGTCGACGCAGGTCCCGACTTGCGCAGCGAGACCCACCAAGTATTCGGCACCTGGTCGGGCCGACTCCGGACCGACGACGATCTCTCGCTCGAGTTCGTGGGGCTTCAGGGTTTCGCGGAGGAAGCCCGCCAGCGCTGGTGACCCTCGCGGTCGTGCATCGGGCCCTTCGGCTCTGGTTCGCGCGATCGCCACCGGCGCACGATCGCAATACCGGCGTGAGAGGGGAGTGCGCGTGCGACGAGCAGGGGGCATCGACAGTGCGTTCCTCGCGCTGGAGAATCGTGATCACCCGCTCCACGTGATGGCGGTGTTGATGCTCGACGCGACGACCGTCCCCGGCGGCTACTCGTTCGAGGGTCTGATGGATTTCGCGGCCGATCGGTTGGGCGGGATTCCGCCGTTTCGCAAGAAGCTCGTTCCCGTACCGTTCGGTGTCGGCCGTCCGCGTTGGGTCGACGTCGACGTCGATCTCGACGATCACCTGCACAGGGTGATCTTCGACGGAGGCGGTCTCCCTGAACTCGCACGCTTCGTCGCCGACCTCGAGCCCGTACCCCTGGACCGAGACCTGCCGCTTTGGAGTATGCACGCGGTGGAAGGACTCGACCACGACAGAGTCGCGGTGGTCGCGAAGGTTCACCACGCCCTGATGGACGGGGTCGGCGGCATGCAATTCATGGCCGGCATGTTCTCGCTCACACCGACGCCGGAGCCGGTCGTGCTCATCGGTGACGACGAGGAGCGGACCCCTCCACCGTGGGAGCGGCTCCTGCGCGCGGTGCCCGAGATCGCGACCGCGCCGCTACGCCTGGCCCGTGCGCTCGTGTCGTCGACGCGTGCGGTGCTGCACGTGCGCGACGAGTTCCGTGCCGACGAGAGCCTCGCGCTCCCCACGTCGGCACCTCACACGCGGTGGAACGATCCGCTCGGTCCCACACGAGCGATCGCGTTCGCTTCCCTCCCTCTCGACGACGTCAAAGCCGTCGGCCGGGCGGCCGGCGCGACCGTCAACGACGTCGTGCTCGGCGTGCTCGGTGGCGCCGCCCGGTCGTATCTCGAAGCGCGCGGCGAGCTCCCCGATCGCGCACTCGTCGCCGCAGTCCCGGTTTCGCTCCGCCGGCCGAACGAAGACGTGAACGAGGTCGCCAACGCGGTGAGTCTCATGTTCGCTTCGCTCGGTACCGACATCGCCGATTCGCTCGCCCGAGTCGAGGCCGTGCACTCGAGCGCGCACGGTGCGAAGCACCTCCAAGATGCAATCGGCCCCGACGCGTTCCTGCAATGGCTCGAGACGCCGAGTCCGTTCGTCATCGCGGCGGCCGCACGTCTGTATGTCGGGCTCCACCTCGCTTCCCGAGCGCCGGCGATCATGAACCTGTTGGTCTCGAACGTGCCCGGGCCGCCCGTCACGCTGTTCTTCGGCGGAGCGCGCCTGCTCGCGCTTTACCCCCTCGGCCCGGTATACGACGGCGTGGGTCTCAATATCACCGTTGTGAGCAGCGCCGACACGATCGGCTTCGGGTTCGTCACCTGCCCCGATGTCCTCTCCGACGTCGACGCCCTCGCGGCCGCCGTCACCGACGAGTTCACCAAACTGCGCCGCGTAGTCGGAACCGCTGACACCGCAGACACAGCCGACCGACGTGCGAGAGAGAGCGTTGACGGAGCTGATTTGGCCACGCTTGGCCGTTCGAACGCGGGCAGTTACATCCCGTAGTCACCGCGAGCATTCGGTGAGTACGAGCCGAACGCGGTCGCCATAGCCGAGTTGACGACGAAGGCCCGGCGACGACGGCTCCGGACCAGCGTGCAAGAGCTATCACCGGCTGCGGCGTCTGCGACCCGACGTTGTTCCAGGCGGTCTCGGTACGTCATGTTCGATGACGAGAGCGACCAGTTCGCGACGACGGATCCCGGCGGGGACGTCGAGACCATGCGATCGGGCCAGGGTGCGCAGTTCGGCGACTGACATTGACGTCCACCAGCCGGACCGCTCGGTCAACCCCGCCGGAGCAACCGGTGTCGCTTCCGAGTCCGGCGAGTCCGGCACTGTCCGACGAGAAGGGTGGGTCGCATGACCCTGCAGGAGGGCGACGATCTCGTCGTGGTTCGCGTCGGCCGGGATGTCGACGCTACGCGCCCGGGCGACGAGCTGCAGGTCGGTCACGGTTAGCCAACCGTACGGGCCACTCTTGTTCGACGTCACGGAACCCCGGGTTCCGCATTCGT
>DATCCI010000663.1:0-6507 GCA_036511415.1 Acidimicrobiia bacterium | reverse complement strand
GGGGCGATCGAGGCGCTCGAACAACGCAGGAACGCTCGCCAGCGTGATGATCAACTGCGGCACGTTGCCGGCCCGATGGAACGCCGCGATGGCGTCCGCGAACAGAACGAGTGCCGCCTCGGCCTCGCCGTCGGAGGTGTGCAGGCGGGCCGCATCGCGCGCAAGGAAACCTTCGAAGAAATGGACGCGATGCTCACGAACGAACGCGACGCCCTCGTCCCAAGCCGCGAACGCGCGGCGCACATCGGTCTTGGAGAACGCCATCCCTGCGATCCAGAGCGAGTAGGAGACCCAATAGGGGTTCCCCAGCGATCTCGCGGCGGCGACGGATTCCTCGGCGAGTTCGAGTGCCTCCTCGATCCGGCCGCACGACTGGAGGCCGTCGACGTAGGCGGCCAGGCCATAGCCGCGATCGCTTCCATAACGCTGCGCCACCGTACCGGTGAGCTCGACGTAGCGATCGAGGTCGCCGCAGTACACGGCGCCGAGCGCCTCGATGAACGAGGCGTATCCGGGCTCGCACGCGTCGTAGCGGGAATCGATTTCCAGCTCGGTCGCTCGGTGCGCGTTCGCGCGAGCAGCCTCCGCCCTTCCCGCGAAGCACGCGTAACCAGCCGCGGTGTACAAGCGGGGTAGGCGGCGGACGTCGGCCGCGGCTGCGGGCGCGAGCAGCTCCTCGGCCCAGGCCAGCGTTTCGAACAGCTGCACCGAAAAACCCATCAGCGCGGCATGCGCCGCGATGTCGGTCGCGACCTCGAGCTCGCCGCGTCGCGCGCTCCACTGGTATCCGGAACGCAGGTTGCCCAGCTCCGCCTCCACCCAATCGACCGCATCGCGCCACCCGGGACCGTTCCAGTGCTCCCATCGAGTAGCCGACTCCCGCGCGAAGTACTCGGCATGCCGGTCACGACTCCGCTCGAGCGCGCCCGTCTCCGCCAAACGGTCCTCGGCGAAGTGACGGATCGTCTCGAAGAGGCTGTATCGGGTGCGGGTCGCGGTGTGGTCGGCGACAACGAGCGACTTTCGAACCAACGAGTCGAGACGCTGGAGGACGTCGACATCGTCGGCGCCGTCGACCACCGCGCAGATGCTCGTCAGGTTGAAGCCGCCCGCGAAGACCGACGTCAGTCGGAGCAGGTCGCGCTCGTCGTCGGTCAGGAGGTCGTAGGACCACTCAACCGCATGGTGAAGCGTGAGCTGTCGTTCCGGCCCCGGCGTCGACCCCTTCAACAGCCGGAATCGATCGGCGAGTCGATCCCGAACTTCGACCGCGCTCATGGCCGCCATTCGGGAGGCGGCCAGCTCGATTCCCAGCGGGAGCCCGTCCAGGGTCTCGCAGATCTCGGTCACCGCGGCGGCCGTGTCCGGCTCCCGAAGTCCGAAGTCGGGCCGGACGGCTCGGGCCCGGTCGACGAACAGCGCGACGGCGTCGGAGGTCGCGCCCCCCTCCAGCGCGAGCGGTGCCACGGCGAGCACCGTCTCCCCGTCGACACCGAGGGTCTCGCGCGTCGTGGCGAGGATCTTGACGTTCCGGGACCGACCGAGAATCGCCGCGATGGCCGATCCCGCGGCGGCGAGGACATGCTCGCAGTTGTCGACGACCAGAAGGAGCCGCCGACCTCCGAGTGCATCGGCGACCGTGTCGATCAGGGCCGCGTCGCCCTGGGGCGTGATGCCCAGCACGGTCGCGATCGCTGCCGCGACAGAGGCCGGGTCGCCGACCGATGCGAGCTCGACCATCCACACGCCGTCGGGGAACTCGCCGGCCACCTCCGCCCCGACCTCGAGAGCCAGCCGCGTCTTGCCGACGCCGCCGACGCCGGTGAGCGCGACCAGCCGGCTCGACCGCACGAGATCGGCGACTTCGGCAACTACCTTCTCGCGGCCAACCAGTGAGCTCAGCTGCTGAGGGAGGTTGCCCGCGAAGTAGTCGATGCTGCGGAGCGCGGGGAACTCCGCCGGGAGCCCGTCCGCAACGACCTGGAACACCGACATGCGCCCATGCAAACCGCGAAGCCGGTGCTCGCCCAAAGGCCGCAGCGCGACGCGGTTGCGCAGCAACACCTCGGTCGCGTCCGAGACGAGCACCTGCCCTCCGTGCGCGAGCGACATCAGCCGTGCCGCGCGGTTCACCTCGCTGCCGAAGTAGTTCCGGTCGCGTTCGACCGCCTCACCGGTATGCAGACCCATACGAACGACGAAGTTGACGACGGCCTCATCGCGCAGCTGCTCCTGGGATTCGATCGCCGCGGCAGCCGCGTCGGCAGCAGTCGAGAACGCGGCGCAGAACCCGTCGCCGCCGGTGCCGAAGACATAGCCGCCATGGCGCTCGATCGTGCCCCGCACGATGGCGTCGTGGACACGCAGTGCATCGGCCATGTCGGTGGGGACTTCCTCCCACAGACGAGTCGAGTCCTCGATGTCGGTGAACAGAAAGGTCACCGTGCCCAGTGGGAGCCCGCGCGGCATGCCCGAACCGTAACGCGGCGGCAAACCTCCTGATCGCCGAACGAGCACTCGGCCCGCGGACCGCGCTCGTCGACGGACGTGGGATCGGGAATGCTGTGCGAGTGGTGATCTCCTTACAGGGCTGGGCGCTTGCGCAGCCTCGTAGCGGTCGTCGACTGCACTGTGTTCGTCACAGGTGACGACGCTGAGGTTCGGGCGATAACTCCTGCGCGCGGCCTGTCGGCGCGGACCGCGACTTCGCGAACGCGTCCGGGGCAGGCCGCCCGAGGAAGCGGTAGCGTCCGCTCGACCGGAGGAGTGGGCAATGGATCAGATCGCAATGCTGGAGTTCGCGGTAGGCGAACTGCGAACGCGCGTCGCCGCGCTCGACGACGCCCAGATGGTGAGACTCTCCAACTGCGAGCCCTGGACGATCCGTCAACTGGCCAGCCACGCGCTGAACAATCAGTTGCTGTGGGGCGGCGTCGTCACGGGCGAGAAGGTCGTGTCGGTCGCGGACACCATGGGCGGAGTGCCCCACCCCGGCGACTTGGTGCAATTCGCGAACGACTCGGTCGACCGCAGCTTGGCGATGTGGCGCACCGCGGGCGTGCTCGAAGCGAGCCACGTCACGCCGTTCGGGGAGCTGCCCGGATCGATCGTGATCAACTTCCCCACCATCGACGCGTTGTGTCATGCCTGGGACCTCGCGGCGAGTCAAGGTCAGCCGATCGAGTTCCCACCGGAGATGATCCCGGCGATATCCGTCGTTTTCGAAGCAACGTGCACTGATGCGGCCCGCGAAGCGGGCCTGATCAAGGCAGTAGCCCCGACCCCGGCGGACGCCACCGACACCGAACGGCTCATCGCCATGTCCGGCCGGTCCATCCGTCGCTGAGCGGGGATTCTGTACCGGGGTCGCCGGCGTCACGAGCAATCTGGGAACTCGTATTGCGAGCCTCGACGCCGCACGTTCTGGGCATGGACGTTGGCCGCCTGGCGCCGTAACCTCCGCGCCGTGGAGCGCGGACTCGCCGGCGCTTTCCCGAGAGCAAAAGGACGCGTCTCATGAAGTTCATCGTCTCCTGGTCTCTACCACCACACACTTTTCGACCGGCTGTTGCGCGTTTCCTCAAGGGCGGCGGAGTCACACCCGCCGGAGTGACCTTGATTGGTCGCTGGCACGGCATGAGCGGCACGGGGTTTGCCGTAGTCGAAACGAGTGACGCAAAGGCGCTCTACGAATGGATCGCCGAGTGGTCGGAATTCCTACCGATGCAGACGACGCCACTCGTCGAAGACGCCGATGCCGGCGCAGTCCTTGGGACCCTGTACACCTAGGGAGCCATCCTCGTGGTGAGGGCGGCGTAAAGCGCCATCGAAGTCTTCAGTCGAATGCCGCCCTGCTGCGCGTTGTCGAAGCAGACGCCAGCCGCACTCGGATCCAACGACGGAGCGATCAGGATCTGAGCTGTCCCGGCCATGAAGCACCAGCGTGCAGTCCTGCCACCCCGGACCGACCTCACGAGCCGGCGCAAGCGCCTGGCCGCAAAGGCCGCGGTCCACGGCGAGGACCTCTATGAGCGACTGAAGTCTCGGCTGCTCCTCGGGGTGACACCCCCGACCGACGACCCCTTCTATCGGGTGCCCGAGAACCTCGAAGCATTCCGTCCGGGCGAGGTACTCGAAGGTCGTTCTGTTGAGGTCCGAGGGTTCCGCCTCGGGATCAAGGCTGATACGTGGCCGGTGAAGTTTCGCTCGACCGATACGACGGGTGCTGCGGTTTCGGGAGTCGCCACGGTGATGATTCCCCGGCGACGTTTCAACGGACCGATCAGACCACTGCTCTCCTATCAGTGCGCGATCGACGCCCTGGGGGCGACCGCCGATCCGTCCTACACACTGAGACGCGGCGACCAGTTGGAACTTCCTCTCATCGCCCTGGCCCTCCGTCGAGGGTGGGCTGTCGTCACCACGGACTACAACGGACCGCGGCACGCCTTCTGCGCGTTCTCACTGGTTGCCCGCTTCGTGCTCGACGGCATTCGGGCCGCGATCGGCTTCCCGGCCGCCGGCTTCGACGCCGCCACGCCGGTCGGCCTTTGGGGTTACTCGGGCGGAGCCCTCGCAACTCTCTTCGCGGTCGAACTGCAAGCCGCGTACGCGCCGGAACTGAACATCGTGGGCGCTGCCGCAGGCGGCGCCGGCGTTGACATCACCTCGTCGCCTCAGATGTTCGAGGACGGCAACTTCTTGAGCGGCATACCGTTTGGCAGCGTCATCGGTGCCAGCCGCGGCTTTCCGGACGTCGATCTGCACTCCGTTCTCACACCGCAGGGTCAGGCAATGGTGGCGGCGGCGGCGGCCGAGATGACCATGGAGCAGCTCGTCGCGAGCTTTCCGTTCGTCCGCTGGAGCGACTATCTCACGGTCCCGAGCGTGTTCGAGATACCAGGGATGCGTGCCGTCTTCGACGCGGACCGGCTGGGCCAGGCCACACCCATGACCCCGTTGCACCTGTACCACGCCGTGCACGACAAGTATCCCGCCATCGCCGACGTCGACAAGCTCGTCGACAAGTACCGAAGCGAAGGGGTCGACGTGACCTACCGCCGGTTCCGATTCGGCGGGCACATGACGGTGGCGCTCACGGGCGTGCCGGGCTCACTCCGATTGTTGAGCGAGCGATTCGGTGCCCCCTAACGCCGGACCGTGGTGATCGGCACTGCGCTCGCAGGGAGGCCTTGGAGCTTCTCGCCGATGAGCCCGACGTCACGCTCGACGCGACGCCACCGAGGTCCTGGCTACGCTTTGCCGGTGGGGCGGGAGGTTCTGTGACAACTTCAGGTCTGATCGCGATCCTGTTCACGGACCTCGTAGGTTCGACCGAGCTGGCATCGGGCATCGGTGACGCCGCGGCCGACGAGCTACGGCGCGAGCACTTCGCATCGCTGCGCGAGGCACTGGCGGCGACGGGCGGTACCGAGGTGAAGACGATCGGCGACGCGCTCATGGTTTCGTACCCCGGCGCGGCCGACGCGCTGGCGGGCGCGGTCGCGATGCAGCGCGCAGTCGAGCGCCACAACCGGCGCCTCGAAGGGCAACGACTGGAGATGCGCGTCGGCATCAGCGTGGGCGACGCGACATTGGAAGATGACGACTGGTTCGGCACGCCCGTCGTGGAAGCCTCGCGACTGTGCGCGGCGGCCACCGGCGACCAGATCCTCGTGAGCGACCTCGTCCGGGCGCTCGCGGGATCGCGCACCGAGTTCGACGTCATTTCCTTGGGCAGTCGTGAGCTCAAGGGCCTGCCCGCGCCGCTCATGGTGTGCGAGGTCGAGTGGCGCGCGCCGGTCGATTCGACCTCGGTACCGCTCCCCCCGTTCGTCGACACGTCGCCTGCCTTCCCGTTCGCGGGGCGCAACGAGGTGTACGAGACGGTGCTCGCGGCGTGGAAAGAGACCGTCGAGGGCGCGCGCCAAGCGGTACTGGTGTCGGGAGAACCCGGCATCGGCAAGACGCGGTTGGTGAGCGAGCTCGTGCGTTACGCGCATCAACACGGAACGACGGTGTTGTGGGGCCGTTGCGACGAAGAGCTCAGCGTTCCGTTCGAGCCGTTCGCCGAAGCGTTGCGGCACTACGTCGCGTGCGTGCCCGCCGATCGCGTCAAGGCAGAGATCGGTTCGCTGGGCGGCGAGCTGACGCGCATGCTTCCCGACCTCTCGGCGCGGGTCTCCGGGCTCGCGCTGCCAGTGCAGACCGATCCCGAGACCGAGCGCCATCGCCTGTTCGAGGCTGTGTGCGACTTCTTCGCCGCCATGTCGCACACCGACCCGGTCATCCTCGTGCTCGACGACATCCACTGGGCCGACAAGCCGTCGCTGCTCATGCTGCGGCACATCCTCCGTTCGGGATCCCCGATGCGGCTGTTCGTGCTCGCGACCTATCGCGACACCGACCTCGACCGGACGCACCCGCTCGCCGATGTGCTCGCCGACCTCCGGCGCCAGGCCGGCGTCGACCGTGTCGACCTCGGCGGACTCGGCCCGGCGGAGGTCG
>DATCCI010000662.1:0-4418 GCA_036511415.1 Acidimicrobiia bacterium | reverse complement strand
CTGCCGACGAGCGCGCTCGCGACGGTCCGGCCGAGCTCGCCGGTGGCGCCGATCACGAGCACCTTCACGGCCCGAGAGTCTCGCGGATACCGTCATGAGCGTGCGTCTGCCCCGACCCGGACCGGGCATCGGTCACGAGCTCACGGTTCGCCAGGAGCTCGCGTGCGCGCTGCGCATCCTGGCACGCGAGGGCTGGCGCGAGAACCTGTCGGGGCACATCACGGTCGCGAGCGGCGACGGCGGCATGTGGTGCAACCCGTGGGGCCTGTGGTGGGAGGAGGTGCGAGCCTCCGACATCGCGCGCCTCGGTGCCGACGGCGAGATGGTCGACGGCGACCGGGACGTGACGCCCGCCGTGTTCCTGCACACCGAGCTCCATCGCGTCCGCGCCGACGCGGCCGTCGTCGTCCACAACCATCCCTACTACGCGACGCTGCTCTCGACGATGGGTGAGGCGCCGCGGCTCGTGCACCAGAACTCGTGCATCTTCGACGGCGAGCTCGCGTTCGTCGACGAGTACGGCGGCATCGAGGACGCGAACGACGGCAAGTGGCTCGCGGCGCAGGTCGGCGACGCGAGCGGCATCCTCCTCGCGCACCACGGCGCGATCGTGACCGCGCCCACGGTCGCCGAAGCGTGTTACAAGGCGACCACGTTCGAGCGCATGTGCCGGTTCACCTACGACGCGATCAGAGCGGGTCGCGAACCGATCGAGCTCCCCGCCGACGCGCGCGCGACGCTCAAGCCCATGCTGCGCCAGAACACCCCCCAGGCGTACTGGGACGGCGCGGTGCGCCTCCTGCTCCGTGCCGAACCCGAGGTGCTCACATGACGGGTCTGTCGCTGGACGACCTGCAGGGGAACGAGCACTTCGGCGGGGGCAAGGGTCGGCGCGAGACGATCACCTGGCTTCCCGAGCCCGAGCCGCGTGAACGCGCCTACACGGTCATCTCCGTCGACGACCATGTCGTCGAGCCCCCCGACGCGTTCACCGGGCGGTTCCCGAAAGCCCTGGTCGACGAGGAACCCAAGGTCGTGCCGACCGACGACGGCGGCGAGGCGTGGGCGTGGCAGGGCCAGGTGCTGCCGAACGTCGGGTTCAACGCGGTGGTCGGCCGCCCGTCGACGGAGTACGGATTCGAGCCGACGCGCTTCGACGAGATGCGACCGGGCGCGTGGGACGTGCACGAACGCGTGCACGACATGGACATCGACGGCGTCGCGGCGTCGCTGTGCTTCCCGTCGTTCCTTCCGGGATTCGTCGGCCAGCGGCTCACACTCTGGCCGAGCGACGAGGAGCTCGCACTGGTGGCGATGCGCGCCTACAACGACTGGCACCTCGAGGCTTGGTGCGGCGCGTACCCCGGGCGCTTCATCCCGAACCAGATCGCCTTCTTGCGCGACCCGAACGTCGCCGCCGACGAGATCCGGCGCAACGCCGGGCGCGGCTTCAAGGCCGTCACCTTCTCGGAAGCGCCGGACAAGCTCGGGCTGCCGACCATTCACTCGGGCTACTGGGACCCGTTGTTCGCAGCCTGCGAGGAAACCGAGACGGTGCTCTGTCTCCACGTGGGGTCATCGGGGACGTCGCCGACGACATCCTCCGACGCGCCGCCCGAGATACCCGCGGTTCTCTTCGGCGCGTACGGCATGTACAGCGCGGTCGACTGGCTGTACTCGAAGATCCCGGTGCGCTTCCCCGGTATCAAGATCTGCTTGTCGGAAGGCGGCATCGGCTGGGTCGCGGGCATCCTCGACCGCCTCGACCACTGCTACCGCTACCAGCTCGGCTACCTGCCGACGTGGCGCGACGTGCACGAGCCGCCGAGCGAGGTGCTCCGGCGCAACTTCTGGTTCTGCGCCCTCGACGACGACTCGAACATGGCGCTGCGCCACCGCATCGGCCTCGGGCACGTGCTGGTGGAGTCGGATTACCCGCACGCCGACTCGTCGTGGCCCGACACGCAGGCGATGCTCGTTCGCCAGCTGCGCGATCAGAACATCCCCGACGACGAGGCAGAGCGCATCACGTGGCGCAACGCGGCCGACCTGTTCCGTCATCAGCTTCCGTGAGGACCGTCGCGGGCATCGTCGCCAGCAATGCGTACGCCCGGCCCGACCGCCTCGCCTTCGTCGAAGCTGCCTCCGGCGAGACGATGACGTGGGCCGAGTACGACGAGCGCTCGGCGCAGATGGCCGGCTCGCTCGTCGAATTCGAACCCGGCGCGCGCGTCGCCCTACAGCTCCCCGACGGTCCCGGTGTTCACGCGGCGATGGTCGCTTGCGAGAAGGCAGGCCTCGTCGCGGTCGGGATCGGTGCCCGGGCCGGCGAACGAGAAGTTGCCCACCTCGTCGAGCGCAGCGGCGCGCGCGCACTCTTGCGCGAGCCGCCGCCGGCGGCGGCTGCGGGCGAGGAACACCCGATCGGCGCGCACGAGCTGTGGTTCCTCAACTCCACGTCCGGTACCACCGGCCGGCCGAAGATCGTGATGCACACCCAAGCCCGCTGGTTCGCGTTTCACCGTCTCGCCGACCGAGTCGCTCATTTCACCGCGGACGACGTGTTCTGCTCGGTGCTGCCGGCGCCGTTCGGCTTCGGGCTGTGGACGGCGCACTTCTCGCCCGCCATCGCCGGCGCGGCGTGCGTGGTGTGCGAGCGCTTCGACCCGGCCGTCGTGCTCGGCGCGCTGGAGCGCTACCGCGTCACGGTGCTCGCCGCCGTATCGACGCAGTTCGTCATGATGCTCAACTCGCCCGCCGTCGACGCGTACGACCTCTCGTCACTTCGGATCATGTTCACCGGTGGCGAGATGGTGCCCTACGAGCGGGCGAAGGAGTTCGAGGACCGCACCGGTGCGCGCGTGCTCCAGTTCTACGGCTCGAACGAGACGGGCGCGCTGTCGTGCACGACTCCCGACGATCCGCAAGAGAAGCGGTTGCGCACCGCGGGCAAGGTGATCCCCGAGATGCATGTGCGCCTGCTCGACCCCGACACCGGTGACGACATCACCGTTCCCGGCCGGCCCGGCATACCGGCGGGCAAGGGCCCGACCCTCTCCCTCGGCTACTTCGACGACCCGGACGCAAACGCCGACCTGTTCACCGCCGACGGCTGGATGCGCATGGGCGACCTCGCGACGATCGACGCCGACGGCTACCTCACCGTGGTCGGGCGCACCTCCGACGTCGTCATCCGGGGCGGGAAGAACATCAGTGCCGCGCAGGTCGAAGAGGAGGTCGCTTCGCATCCCGCGGTCGCGTTGTGCGGCGCGGTGGCAGTCCCCGACCCCACGTTCGGCGAACGGGTGTGCGTGTTCGTCGAGATGCGCGCGGGGCGCGAGCCGATCACGCTCGACGAGCTGCGCGCACATCTCGAGCAGCGCGGTACCGGCAAGGAGCTCTGGCCCGAGCGCCTCGTCGTGGTCGACGAGCTGCCGCGGGCAACGGGCGGAAAGGTGGCGAAGGGCGAGCTCCGTGCGCTCGCGCGAGCGCACGGATGAGCCGCGCTACGTCACGATCTCGGCGGTGGCCGTGTGCTCGAACACGAGACCACCATCGGGGTTCGCGTCGACGACGATCGAATCCCCCGACTGGTAGGTGCCCTTCAATACTTCGAGCGCGATCGGGTCGGCGACCTCGCGCTGGATCACGCGCTTCAGCGGGCGCGCCCCGAAATCAGGGTCGTAGCCCGTCTGCGCGATCCACTTCTGCGCCGCGAGTGTGAGCTCGAGCGTGAGACCCCGCTCCGCGAGCCGGGATCGCAGAAGCTCGACCTGCAGGCCCACGATCTTTTCGATCTCGTCCTCCGACAGGCGCCGGAAGACGACGATCTCGTCGATGCGGTTCAGGAACTCGGGCTTGAAGTGCGCGCGCACCGCCGCCATGACCTGCTCCTCGGCCGCGCCCGCGCCGAGGTTCGACGTCATGATCACAACCGTGTTGGTGAAGTCGACCGTGCGACCCTGGCCGTCGGTGAGGCGGCCGTCGTCCATGAGCTGCAGCAACACGTTGAACACGTCGGAATGCGCCTTCTCGATCTCGTCGAGCAGGATCACCGCATACGGACGGCGGCGGACCGTCTCGGTGAGCTGCCCGCCTTCCTCGTAGCCGACGTAGCCGGGCGGCGCGCCGATGAGCCGCGCGACCGCGTGCTTTTCCATGTACTCCGACATGTCGATGCGCACCATCGCCTGCTCGTCGTCGAAGAGGAACTCGGCGAGCGCGCGCGCTGTCTCCGTCTTGCCGACGCCGGTGGGTCCGAGGAAGAGGAATGAACCGATCGGCCGGTTCGGGTCCGACAAACCCGCGCGCGACCGCCGGATGGCGTTGGCCACGCTCTGAATCGCTTCGTCCTGTCCAATAACGCGCTGCCGCAGACGGTCTTCCATCGTCACCAGCTTCTTTACTTCGCCTTCCAG
>DATCCI010000661.1:0-4707 GCA_036511415.1 Acidimicrobiia bacterium | reverse complement strand
GCCCAAGATGCGGATCTCGTCGATGAGCAGAGGTAGGCAGCGGATGGCAAGCGCGATCGCGACGATCCACTCGTCGACCGGAAGGCGCAGCCAACGCAGCGGGCGGCCGAGGCGAGCGAGCGCGGGTGCGACGTCGCCCAGGGGCGTCGTCCAGCCGATGAGCGCGCCGGATGTGAGGAGCACGAGGGCCAGCGCGGTGAAGCGCGCCCATTGCTCGAGACCGCCGAGGCTGACGGCGATGCCGCCGACGTCGGCAACGGGCTTCGTTGCGGACCACAGGCTGAGGAGCCCGCTGATCGCGAAGAGGACGAAGAACCAGGTCGGCAAGCGCGGGAACGCGCCGAGGGGGAGGCGGGCGACGAGGAGCTCGAGCGCGACGACGGCCGCGGCGACGCCGATCATCTCCCACGTCGGCGAGATCGAGACCATCAGCGCGAGCTCCGCCGCGACGAGCAGCTTCGTCCCCGCCCAGAGCCGGTGCACCGCGGAATGGCCGGGCACGAGCCGGAGGAAGGTCAACTCGGTCTCGCGTCGGGCCGGGCGCGACCGGCGCGTCCGTTCCCGTGTGAGCGCGACGCCCCGGTTCACGGCTGCGACTCCGGCACCGGGTCTTCGAGAGGTCCGTCTTCGAGGGGTCCGTCGCCGACGACGTGGCCGGCTTCGAGCTCGACGAGCCGGTCGACGAGGCCGGCGGGCAGGTCGCGGTCGTGGGTGACGATGACGAGCGCGAGGTCGCGCCGGTGCCGCAGGTCGGTGAGCAACGTGTCGAGCTCGTCGCGCCCGCTCGCGTCGAGCCCGGCGAAGGGTTCGTCCAGGACGATCGCTCGCGGCTCGGCGGCGAGGACGCCGGCGAGGACCACCCGGCGCATCTGGCCGCCACTCAGCTCGTCGACGCGCCGACTCGCGATCTGGTTCGGGTCGAGACCGACCGCGCGCAGCGCGGTGCGTGCCGCGCTGTCGTCGACGCCGCCGGCGGCGCGTACATCGTCCAGAACCGTGGGTCGCAGCAGCTGCACGCGCGCGTGCTGGAACGAAAGGCCGACGCGGCCGACCTGTCCGACGATCGGCCGGCCGTCGAGGTGGGCGATCCCTTCGCTCGGGGCGAGCAGCCCGGCGAGGATCCACGCCAGGGTCGACTTGCCCGAGCCGTTGTGCCCGACGACGACGATGGCCTCACCCACGCGGATCGTCAGGTCGATCCCCGACAGGGCGCGGTTCGCCCAGGGCGTCTTGCGGGAATATACGTGCCCGACGCGTTCGAGGGTGATGAGCGGCGCGCCGATCCGGACCGGAGGCCTGCGCACCGTCTCCCGTGCCGCGTCATCCGTGCGCAGGCGCGCGGGCGCGTCGACGATGCGCCCGCCGGCGAGCGTGATCGTGCGGTCGGCCGCCGCGGCCTCCGCCGCCCGGTGCGTGACATGGACGACGCCGAGGCCGTCGTGGTGTCCGAGATCGTTCATGAGCGCGACGAGTTGTGTCCGACCGGTCGTGTCGACCATCGCCGTCGACTCGTCGGAGATCAACAGCGACGGTTCGCGTGCGAGCGCGGCGGCGATCGCGAGCCGTTGGAGCTCGCCCCCGGACAACGTCGACGTCTCCCGGTCGGCGAGCGCGCGCAGCCCGACACGATCGAGCAATCCGGCCACGTCGACTCGCGCCGGGTCGGGCATGCCCCACACCACGTCGTCTCGCACGCGGACGCCGAGCACCTGTGCCTCCGGCCGCTGGAAGACGATGGCCGTCCCGCCGAAGCGCCCGAGTCCCGCGGCACCGGGTCGTTCGATCTCGCCGCCCGTCGGTGCGAGCCGACCGGCGAGCAGCCGCGCGAGCGTCGACTTCCCGGAGCCGTTCGCGCCGACGACCGCCACGAGCTCAGAGGCCCGGAGCGCGAGGGTGGCGTCGACGAGCGCGTCGCTGTGCGCGTTCGGGTATCGATACCGCACACCGAGCAGCGAAACCGGCAACGGGTCGGGCGCGCGTTCGTGCTCGTGGTCGGACGCGGGCGGCTCCTCCTCGACCACCGCGTTCCCGAACGCGCTGCGCACGCGCCGCAGCGCGGGCGTCGAGAGACCGTGAGCGAGCCAGATGGCGAACCACAGGATGAGGAAGAGCGCGAACGGAACGCTCAACCACCAGTCGCGCACCACCCACGCCACCACCTTCTCACCCGGGCGCGCGAGCCGCACCAGCCCGAGATTGCGCAGCAGGTGGAGCAGGCCGCTCCAGCCGTTACGGATCTGGTCGAGCGCGAGCTGGCGCAGGTTCGAGAACACGAGCAACGCGAGATCGGTGAGCGCGGCGGCGCTCGGCCACAACACGGCGAGCCCGACGACGATGGTGCGACGGCGGCTCCATTCGCGCCGATCCGCGGCGCCTACGAGCGCGCCGAGCGCGGCGCACGCGCCCACGGCCGTGAACGCCGCGCTCCCGATCACCAAGAACCCGACCGCCGATGCCGCGATCGCGCCGGTGATCACGGCGCGCAGCCGGTGCCGCGCCGCGACGACGGCAAGGGGAACGACGGCGGCTGCGAGGAGCGCGCCCCCGAACGGGACCACCTGACCGACGACGATGAGCGCGAGCGACACGTCGGCCAGAATCACGGCCTCCGCGAGCTCGCCCGGCGTCAGTCGCCCATGACGTACGCGCGTCGATCGCGGCGGTCGCATCCCGACAGGTTCGCGTACGCGAGCTCCCCACCCCGACGCGCCGCTCCGAGCCTGCGCAATTTGGCCGATACGCGCACCGTCCGATCGGAGCTCCGGCGGACGGCGAATGATCAGAGCGGTGGACCGACGGTCAGCTTGACGTTCTGGTCGTGCCGGGTACCCGTGGAGTCCACCCAGCCGACGTCGACCGAGTCGCCGGGATGGAACTTGACGAGGGCCAGGCGCAGTGATGCGGGGTCGGTGACCGGCTTGCCGCTCAGCGAGACGACCACGTCGCCGGTGACGATGCCCGCGTCGCTCGCGCCGGTGTTGGTCTGCACGCCGACGACGAGGGCGCCGGAGCGGACCGGCGCGACCTGCCCGTTGAGCGCCGCCACCTGCACGCCGAGCAGTGCCCGATCGCCGATGTAGACCTTGTCGGTGTTCTTACCCGTGCGGATCTGACTCACGATGTTCACCGCGTTGTCGATCGGGATCGCGAACCCGATGTTCGATCCGACCTGGGAGTTGAACCGTCCGCCGCCCGCCGCCGCGGTGTTCATGCCGATGATCTTGGCGTTGCGGTCGACGAGCGCGCCGCCGGAATCGCCGGGCTGGATGGGCGCGTTGATCTGGATCATGCCCTCGAGGGTCTCCTGCGTGCCGGCCGAGTCGCCTGCGGTGACCTGCTGACCGAGCGCCGTCACCTGACCTTGCGAAGCCTTGGGCGTCCCACCTTGTCCGAGCGCATTGCCGATCGCGACGACGGGGTCGCCGACCGCGACCTTCGACGCGTCGCCGAACGTCACCGTAGGCAGGTTCGAGACCTTGTCGGCGATCTGCAGCATCGCGACGTCCTCGGTGACGTCGTAGCCGACGACCTTGGCGGTGTGCGACGCGCCGGTACCCCCGATGACCACCTTGATGCTGGTCGCGTCCGCGATGACGTGGTTGTTGGTGAGGATCTCGCCGGTCGACGAGATCAACATCCCGGTGCCCGCGGCGCGACCCTGCGCGAGCGTGGTGTTGATGTTCACGAGCGCGGGGTCGATCTTCGCCGCGATCGCGCTCGTGTCGAGCGTTCCGGAACCGGAAGGGAGGGATCCGGTTCCGTTGCCGCCGCCGCTGTTCCCGCCCCCGTTGTTTCCGCCCCCGAAGTTCCCGCCCCGGGTGTTGCCGTTGCCGGACGGCGATGTGTTCGACGAGCCGCCGCTCGTGTCGAAGGTGCTCGGGGCGGAGTTGTTGTGCACCGCGATCGCGACACCGGCGCCGACTCCCGCGGATGCGAGCACCAGCGCGAGCGCGGCAAGGGCGGCCAGGCCGCGCCGCGCCTTGGCCGGCGCGGGCGACACGGCCGTGGGTGCCGGCCAGCCGCCCGGACCGGGGGTTCCCCAACCCGTGGGAGGCGGAGACCAGGCTCCCGACCCGCCGGCGCCGGGCGCGTAGGCGTACGGGTCGACCGTCGGGTTCGGCTGGGTCGGCGGCCACGTGGTCCACCCCGAGCCGGGTGCGGCCGCGCCGCCGATGGGGTCGCCCGGGGGGTTTGCCGCTTCCGGGCCACCGGCGGACGTCGCCGCCGGTTCGCTCGGCGCGGTCGGCGGCCAGGTGTACTGCGGCCAGGGCGCGGCGGGCTCGACCGGTATCGGTTCGGTCGGGTCGCGGTCTTCGGGATTCCCGGTGTGGTCCGATTCCGTCATCGGTTCATGCCTCGAGTTCCGGTGCTCTCGCGCCCGGGGGTGGCGCGTCTGGCGCTGATTCTGTTCGACGCAATTGGGAGTGGGCTGTGAGGTTGCTGCAGGAAGACTCTCAAATGCTCGGTGCCCGCGGGGCGGCCGGTTCCCGCGAGGCTAGGAGAACCTCCGGTGGTACCAGTCCCCGAGATACCCAATCGCGCCGGTCGGCCCACACCAGCATGGGCGGGAGCACGACGAGGGCGCTCAGCAGCGCCACCGCGAGGTTCAGCGCGACGATCTCTCCGAAGCCGCGCAACAGTGGAAGTGACGACGTCGCGATCACCGCGACACCCGACACCGCGGTCAGCGCGGAGACGATGAACGCG
>DATCCI010000660.1:0-6281 GCA_036511415.1 Acidimicrobiia bacterium | reverse complement strand
TCGGCGTGGAAGAACCCGGCCACGAAGACCATCGACAGGTACGCGTCGACCAACGTCCGTGCGATCCGCGTTCGATCGAGTCCGGACGCGTCGAGCGCGCGCAGGTCGTCGACCTTGATGCCTCGAATGCGTTCTTCGGTGATCACCCCGTCGCGAGTGAGCTCCCAGAACACGCGTGGCACGTGCACGTGCTCGTCGTCGGCGAAGCTTGCCGCGACGAGCTCCGCATTGCGACCCTCGCGCGGGTAGTCGAGCTCGGCCAGCAACGTCGCGCCGAACTCTCGTGCGAGCCCCACCGGGTCGTACCGGCGGGCGATCGCCGAACGCCGGCCGGCCACCTCCGCGAGCCGGTCCAGCAGCGCGAGGTCGACGGTTACTTGTTCGACCACCCGCGGACGACGCACCTTCACCGCGACTTCCGTGCCATCCGGCAGCTTCGCCGCGTGGACCTGGCCGATCGACGCCGCCGCGATCGGGACCGGCTCGAAGACGCCGAACGTCTGTCGCAGGGGCCGACCGAGCGCGGACTCGACGGCGCCGACGACGTCGGTCGTGGGCACCGTCGGCGCCGCGTCCTGGAGCAGGGCCAACGCGGCCTCGTAGTCCGGAGGAATCAGGTCCGGACGCGTCGACAACACTTGACCGAGTTTCATGAAGGTCGGGCCGAGCTCCTCGAGCGCTCGCCGAAGATGTTCGGGGCCCGGATGTCCGGCATCGGGATGCGATGCGCGCGTGCCGGGGAGCAACTTGCGGAGATCGAGGAGGTCCACGAGCCCGCCCAGACCGTGTCGCAACAGGACCGCCGCGACTTCCGTGGCGCGGTGAGTTGTCGAACGCACCCCGCGACGCTAGTAGCCACCCGCGCCGGCGGTGACCTTTGGCCCTACCCGCCCCCGCGCGCCCCGGTCGATGATCCGAATCGAAATGACATCTCGACGAAGAGGGGCACCGTCATGCGGACCATCGAAGCCGTGCGTCGCTCGGCAGTCGGCATCGGACCGGAACGGACGATCCGCGAGGCCGCGCGCATGATGGAAGAGGCCGGCGTCGGAGCTCTCGCCGTCATCCAGCAGGAGCAACTGGTCGGGATCGTCACCGACCGCGACCTCGTGCGCCGTGGTCTGGCCCGCGACCTTCCCGGGGACGCCAGGGTCGATGCGGTCATGAGCGCGCCGGTCGTCACCGTCGACGCCGACGCCGATCTGCACGACACCTTCGCGCTATTCCGAACGCACGCGCTGCGCCGACTGGCCCTCGTTCGAGGCGGTCAATTCGTCGGCATGATCACCGTCGACGACTTGCTGGTCGACCTGGCGGGAGACCTGTCAGACCTCGCGCGGCCAGTGACCGCCGAAGTGATATTCGGCCATCACGACAGCCCGCCACCGGCAACGATCAGCGGGTAGGCGACTCCGCGCCTCGGTGCTCGCGGCGGGATCTTCTTGTACCCGTGGGATCAACGCCGCTCGGAGCGCCACGACGGAGGGACACAACGCATCCTCGAGATCCAACCATTCGCACCTACACGAACAAGGGCCGAGATCCGGTACCGACCTCATAGGTGGAACTGGAAGGATCTCACGGTGACAAGGTTCACGCCGCACGCGCGTGCCGAGAAGCCGACGACTACCGAGCAGTTGCCCCGCAACGTGGTTGTGCTGTCGTGGGTCTCGTTCTTCCAAGATGCAGCCTCCGAGATGCTGTATCCGGTGATGCCGCTGTTCCTCACGAGCGTCCTCGGGGCTCCAGTGGTGGTGGTCGGGCTCGTCGAGGGGCTCGGCGAGGCCGCGGCGTCGCTGATGAAGATCGTGTCGGGCCGCCTCGCCGACGTACGGAAGCGGCGCCCGCTCGTTGCGTTCGGATACGGCTTGTCGTCGTTGGCGAAGCCGCTGATCGGACTCGCGCAGATATGGCCGTTCGTGCTCGTCGCCCGGGTGGTCGACCGAACCGGCAAAGGCATCCGCACCTCACCCCGCGACGCACTCATCGCCGACGACACGCCGGCTCATCTACGGGGCCGCGCGTTCGGATTCCATCGTGCCGCCGATACCGCGGGCGCAGTCTGCGGGCCCCTGATCGGCCTCGGCGTGTACGAGCTGCTCGGCGGGCACACGAGCGACATCCGTCCCCTGTTCTTTGTCGCGTTCGTCCCGGCCGTCATCAGCGTGGCGCTCGTCGTGTTCGTTCGCGAGTCCGGAACACGACCGGCGGTACGGCCGGGGACGCGCCGTGCGCCACTGCGCGCCGAGTATCCACGCCACTTCTGGCGTGTCCTGACGTTCCTGACCCTGTTCGGAGTCGTGAACTTCAGCGACGCGCTGTTGATCTTGCGGGCCAAGGCACTCGGCCTCGGATTCGTCGAGATCATCTGCGCATACGTCCTGTACAACCTGACCTACGCCGGCCTGTCCTACCCGGCCGGTCGATTGTCCGATCGCGTCCCGCGGCGCCTCATCTTCGCGACGGGGCTCGGCGTCTTCGCGGCCGCCTACCTCGGGCTCGGTGTGGTCACGACATCCGGCTGGGTCTGGCCGCTGCTCGCCGTATACGGGGCGTTCACCGCGCTGACCGACGGCGTCGGCAAAGCATGGATCACCGACCTGCTACCGCCCGAACGCCACGGCAGCGGACTCGGCCTCTACCAAGGCGTCATCGGCGCCGGCTCACTCGTCGCCGGCGTCTGGGCCGGCCTCGCCTGGCACGGAAACGGACGGATCCCGCTCATCATCTCCGGAACCGTCGTCGCAGCACTCGCGATCCTTCTCCTCACCGCCGGGAAACGACTCGAACGACCGGCCCCCGCATGAAACGCGACCCTCGGACAGTCGTGCGCGCCGGAACCGACCAACATCGGCCGACGTCGTAACAGCATGAGCCGGCTCGGTTGGTGTCTCCTCCTTGTCCTCACGGTTGCGGGGTGCGGCTCTTCCCGCACCGTGTCGACGCCCGGATCGACCACCACAACGGTGCCCATCACGCCGACCTCCGGCTTTCGCGGCATCCCCGTGCGCAAGTTCGCGTGTCCTCCACGGCCCGTATCACCCGTCCCGAAACCGACGCGATTCACAACGCCGCAAGCCTTGCTGTTGTGTCCGCTCGGCCTGCCGGTCCAACCATCCGGATCCGTCATGATCACCGCGAAGGAAACCGCGTTTGCCCCGTTGATCTCGGCGCTCTCACGACCCGACGAGCCCAAGACCGGCGCAGTATGCCCCGCCTACGCAGATCTGTCTCAGCTCGTGCTGGCGCGGACGGACGAGAGCTCATATCAGGTATCCATTCCTACCGACGGGTGTGGGCACTACCAGCGTCCGGCCCTCGACGCGCTCAACCGCGCCCGAGGCAACTAGCGAAGCGCTCCGGCTTGGGCAGCGTCGGGAGTCGTTCCTCACGGCGAGTGATCGACCTGGAGGAAGTTCTACGGTGCAGGCGTCACCTGTATCGAAGGAGTGCACATGGCCGAACCGAGGATTGTCGTCGGCGTGGACGGTTCTCTGGGATCGCTCGGTGCGCTGCGCGTCGCACTCGAGGAGGCAAAGTTCCGCCACGCTCCTCTGCGGGTCGTGATGGCCTGGCAGCTCTCCTGGTCGGAGATCGCGCTCGAGACGCCGACGCTTGTCAAACAGGTCGAGGAACATGCCGCCGAGACGCTCGAAGCGGCGCTGGCATCAGTCGACCACGGTCGGGGGACGGGTGTCGAAGTCTCGGACGAGTTGGTGAACGGGCACGCCTCGACCGTGCTCCTCGAGGCAGCGCACGACGCGACGCTCCTCGTTGTGGGTACCCGCGGTACCGGAGGTGTGAGCGGGACACTTGTCGGATCAGTCGCGCACGCCGCGATCCATCACGCACGATGCCCGGTCCTCGTGGTGCCTCGATCAGCGTAAGAAATCTCATGTCCAGCCCACGTCGTCGCGGCAAGCAACAGTGCGTTACTCCTGAGTCCGTTGACGAGTATTCTCCAGCGGGTCTGGTCGACAGCATCTGCTGCGATTCGTGAGGTGATCAAGAACCGACCCTCGACCTCCCCGTCGCGACGGAGAGCGCTCTTGGCCATCGCGACCACCGTCGTGGCGTTCGTGGCTGCCTTTGTGAAGCTCGCGGACTCGGTGCGCGAAAGCGACCTCGTTGTCCGGAACGATCGACATACCTTGGAGTTCGTCGTGCACCACCGTGTGGGATGGCTCTCGACCGCCGCTCGCCTAGTCACAATTCTCGGCAGCGGCTGGATCGTCGCAACAGTGATCGCAACCTCCGCAACAATCCTCGCGCTTCGACATCGCCGCATTGACGCGCTCTTCGTCGCCGCAAGCGCCACCGGGACTGCGATCGCCGTCGCGATCGTGAAGCACACAGTCGGACGGCCACGTCCGGCCCTTCCCGACCGGCTGGTCAGCGCGACCGGCGCGGCGTTTCCGTCCGGCCATGCAGCCCAATCGATCGCCTGCTACGGCGCTCTCGCCGTCATCGCGTTGACCGCGTCCCGATCGCACCGCACCCGCGCGTTCGTGATCGCGGGAGCCGTCTCCATCGCGCTCGCCGTCGGCGCATCGCGTGTCTATCTCGGCGTCCACTGGCTGAGCGATGTCGTGAGCGGCTGGCTCCTCGCCGCCGGCTGGCTCCTCGCCCTGATGGGCGTTCGCGCGACCCTCGGATACCCACCGACAACTCCCGCGCTGGAATCCTGACTGGACCCCCGCCAGCGCAGACCAGCACCTCGGCGTAGGCCGCGATATATCCCAGAACGTGCATCCCTGAACAACGCTCTCGGGGGTGCCCCGATCGCCGGCACCGAGGCGTTCGTGAGCGTGACGGCACCGATCTGGACCCGCCCGGTAGACACGAGCCATCGACGCTCCCCGTCTTGCGCCGGGGCTCGGGACTACGTCGTGCGGCGGCGGCAGATGCGTTGCGCGCTCTTCGGGTGGGGAGCTATTGGCGGGCGATCTATGTGAGGAACTCGGGTTCGGATGCGAGGGTCTCGTCCCAGAAAGGTTGGAACGAGGCCCAGCCGAACTCTGGCGTGCCGAGCGCTGCGACCATCATCCGCGCCTCATCCGGCTGCCACAGCACGGGAGATCCTGCGGCTTCAGCGAGGAGCTGTGCCTGGCACGAAGTCTCCATCGCGATGAACCACCAGGCCGCCTCCTCGACGGTGCGACCCGTCGTGAACAGTCCGTGGCCAACTTGGATGCCGACACGCTTGTCGCCGAACTGCGCCGCGAACTCTTTGCCGGTCTCGACGGACCGCGCAACCCTCGGAGTCGTCGCGATGAGGGCCTGTTGTTCGAAGAACACGGCGCTGTCTTGGGTGATCGGGTCCAAGCACCTTTCTAGGCTCGACCACGCCTTTCCGTACAGCGAGTGCGCGTGGCACACCGCGTTGACCTCGGGGCGCGCCGCATGCAGCGCTGCGTGTAGGCGGAAGCCGACCGGGTTGATAGCCCGCTCACCGCTCAACACCGTGCCGTCGTGGCCGACTTGCACAAGGTGTGACACCGTCATCTGGCGGAACGACACACCAACCGGATTCATCCAAACCCGATCCGCATACTCGGGATCGCGCACGGTGATGTGGCCCAGGAGCCCCTCCGAATAGCCCAACCGACCGAACACTCGACACACCCCGGCCAGCCGCTCCAACCGGTGCCGACGTTCCTCGTCGAAGGTGGCGAACGTCGGCGGTCCCGACGTGATCAGCAACCGGGCGTCGTGTTCAAGATCACCGGCCATGTCCACTCCTCTCGCCAAACCAACAGGCACAGATTGCTCGATCCGCCGCCGTCGTGCCACGGGTCGGACCGCACAGACGCCGCCGACCATCCCCAAACGCGCACCCCCGAACGAGGCGCCGAGGTATCCCAGATCGCTGGGACTGGGGCTTTCGCGATCGCTATCGATTGCAGCTCGGTCGGTTCCGACGACGGTTCGAACCATCTGCCAACCCTCAGGTCAGCAGAACTACGACTCGCACCCGCTGATGCTTCGGGAGGAGATAGCCGCCGCAGCGTTCGCGCACACCGGCAATGGAGGGCAGGTCGTCGGTGACTCCCGTTGTCACGAGCATGCGGCGGGCCGACATCGTCGCGCCGCTCGCGAGATGCGCCATGAACCCGGGATCGATCTGTGTGACGGTGTCGTCGATGATCTCGACGCCGCAGCCGGTGACCTCTTCGCGACCCACCTCGAGAAAGGTCGGCGGAAGCGTTGCGGCTGCACCGGCGTCGACGACCGCGACTGAGCGCCGCGCCCGTCCGAGGACGAGTGCGGCGCTCAGGCCG
>DATCCI010000659.1:0-2012 GCA_036511415.1 Acidimicrobiia bacterium | reverse complement strand
CCCGCGCGCTTCGCGGCGGCGGTAGCCGGAACAGCTCGCCTCGGACCACGTCAGTCCCGTGACTTGGGGGCGCGCTCGGCCATCTGTTCGCGGATGATCCGCATCTCTTCGCGGTCGTTCTCGTCGGCAGCCAGGGTGAGGACTTCGTCGCGGATCGCCGAGCGCACCCGGCGTCTTGCTGCTGCCTCGTTGAGAGCTGTTCGGACCGCCTCCGAATCGCTCATCCCGCAGGCGCGCACGACATCAAGGGCTGCCGACGAAGCGTCATCGAGCCGGACGTGAAGAGAGCGCGCCATACGCTGACTGTAGCGCAAATCATGCTACGTAGAATGGGGCAACTGGGGCGCGTAGCGGATGCCTCCGAGCATCCGCGCACGGCGTCCAGCGCCGACGGCCAAGCGCGTCGCAGTGCCGCAGCGGCCCCCGGACGCTCTGTTGAGGAGGCCGGTCCGGGCGCCGCCGTCTCACAGCCAAAAGTGGAGCGAACACGAACAAATGATGGCCCGAGCGCCGGCGTCTTCTGCGTGCGTGGCAGCCGTCCATTCGGGGCCCTTCGCGATCGCGATGCGGCAGAGCCGTCAAACGCCGCGATGATCCGATCCGCGCCGCGCCAGCGTCTCGCGCGCCGCCGGTTTTGCGGGACTTGCTCGGTCTGGTGCTTTGCCTCCGTCGCATGGTTATCAGTCGCGCCGGTCGGCATTGAGCGGGTCGATCCGAGCGTGGCGCTACGGTTAGCCAGCATGGCGACGGTGATCGATGCGGCCGCGGTTGAGGCGATGCGCGCCGAGGGACAGCCAACGTTCCCGGTACTTCATGCCGTCGACGAGCAAGGGCATCCAGTCCCGATCCAGCACGGAGCTCTGCCATCGATGCACAGCTTCCGGCACACCGTGGCCAGCCGGGCCCTCCTAGCCGGCGAGAGCGTGGACGAGATCGCGTTTCTGCTTGGCCACAGGGACGCCAACGTGACCCGCGCCGTCTATGTGCGCGAGCTGGCTGACGCACGGCGTCGGACGATGCGCCGCTCGCGGATGCTCGCCGAGTACGGCGACGTCCTCGGGCGACCTGCCACAGACGACGACCGCCGCGACCGTGAGTAGGATCGATACCGAGCAGGTCGAACCGACTGGTGGTGATTTCGACGGCAAACCACAACGCAGGTACAGACGTAATCGGGACCGAAGACGCTCGGCTCTCCCGGGCGATCTTCACCCTGCCCGAGGCCGCGGGCTACCTCGACGTGCCCAAGTCGACGATCCACGCTTGGGCTCGCCCGGCGGCAGGTAAGCCGCTCATCACAGTCTTCCCACGGCGTGGAGCGCAGGCGACGGTGCCGTTCATCGGGTTCGCAGAGGCGTACGTCCTAACCGTTTTCCGTTGCACTGGCGTCCCGTTGCAGCAGATCCGCCCCGCGGTTGACGCGCTCTCGCGCAACATCGGGCTCGAACACGCGCTCGCGTCGAAGCGGCTGTACACGGACGGCGCCGAAGTCCTGTACGACTACGCCAACGAGCGGAACGAAGACGATCTGCTTGAGCTCGTCGTCGTACGGACGGGACAGCACCAGTTCTCTGAGATCGTCCGCGACTACCTAAAGCGGATCACGTACGGAAGCGACGGCTGGGCAACGCGCGTTCGCCTGCCCTCCTACCAGCGTGCGGAGGTTGTCGTCGATCCGACTATGGCGTTTGGCCTCCCGCTCGTTGTCCACGGCGGCGCACGCGTCGAGGATCTCGTCGATCGATTCGTCGCCGGCGACAGCGTCGCCGACATCGCGTACGACTTCGACGTCCCGCCGGAGGAAGTCGAAGACGTGATCCGTGTCGCGACCCGAACAGCCGCCTGAGTTCTTCATCGATCGAAGCCTCGGCCGTCGCCATCTAGCCGAGGCGCTCCGCTCGTGTGGGTTCGTCGTCCACACGATGGCATCCGTCTACGGCGAGGAGGCAGGCCAGCGGATCACGGACGAACGCTGGCTGCGCGATGTCGGCGCCAAGGGCTGGATTGTGCTG
>DATCCI010000658.1:0-8077 GCA_036511415.1 Acidimicrobiia bacterium | reverse complement strand
GCTCACCGCGTTGGCGGTCGCGATCGCGATCGCGGCGGGCGCGTTCATCTTGTTGCTCGTTGCCGTCGCGTTCGGCGCGTGGCGCCGGACCCGCCGGCGACGGCACGACCCGGACGACCGAAGACGGGTGCTCGGCGCATGGACGGAGGCACTCGAACGGCTCGAGGCCGCCGGCATCGAACGGCGACCGTCGACGACGTCGCTCGAGTTCGCGCTCCGCCAGGCCCCGGCCCTCGGCGCGGGCGCGGCCGGTCCTCCCCTGATGGGTCTGGCGCGGTTGCACACCGCCGCGATGTACTCGCCGGTTGCGCCTTCGTCGATCGAAGCGGACGAGGCGTGGTCCGAGGTCGACGCCATCGCGGGGGCGCTGCGGGCGAGCGTGCCGCGGACGCGACGGTTGCGGATCCGTTTGTCGTCGGTCCTGCGGCGGCGTCGCGAGCGGGTCCCGCGCGGCGAGGCGATCAGCCGTCAGCAGTGAGGCGCTCGACGAACGCGGCGCGCTCGAGGCTGAACGCGCGCACGTCGGCATCGACGTCGGCGGCTACCTGGTCGACCGCGACGAAGAGGGCGAGCTGACCGGCGCGCAACGCGTCGAGGATCTGGCCGTCGTCGTGACAGGCCCAGACGTGACGGCCGTCGGTGATGATCCGCAGATTCGAGAGGTCGTGGCCGGTATCGCGCACCGCGCCGAGCGCGCCGCGGACGCGGATCGACGGAAGACCTGCGTCGAGCAGCGATCGCACGACACGCAACGCGACGAGATCGCGAAAGCCGTAGGCGCCGTCGGCGTCGCCCGGCTCGACGAGTCCCGATCGCGACCAGTGGCGGAGTTGCGCGACCGTGCAGTTGGAAATTCGGGCCGCTTGGGCCGCGGTGAAACCCACCGTTCGGGGCTCAGGGATCGTCGCGGCGGAAGCGCTCGCGCCACTGGCGCCCGCGGTCACCGAACATGCCTCGCAGACCCCCCTGTGCCCGCAGGCCACCGGTGAGCGTTTCGAGTCCGGCCCGTCCGAGCTTGCGGACGTGGCGCTCGATGACGAGCGAGCATCCGAGCATCACCGCGAAGCCGATCGCACCCACCCAGATGTTCGACGCGAACGTGAACACGAGCAGCACGAGCCCGCCGAGCAGACCGAGGGCCGCCCAGCGGATCATGCGGGCCGAATGGCGGTACAGCGTGGTGCGCGAAACCCGCTCGCCGAGAGCCGGATCGGTCGCGTTGAGCTGAGCTTCGATCTCGCGGAGGATCTTCTGCTCTTCGTCGGAGAGCGGCATGGGCGTCATTCTCGCGCAGCCGGCAGGGGCCAACAACGCGTAGGCCGTCCGGACCCGCCCGCATTGAGGCTCAGCTGACCGATTTGGGCACGCCGCCGTCGGCCGCCGAGCAGTACACGAGGTCGACCAGGCGATGCGCGGCGAGCGCGTCGCCGGCGCGGGGATGACCCACAGCCGCGGCTCCCGGCACCGTCTCGGTGTCCAGACGTGCGAGCGCGTCCAGAAACGCCTTCGAGGGCTCGGCGTACTGCGCCAGCGCCGTGGCGTACACCGGCGGGAGGGTGAACCGGCTGGTCCAGGTCGGTGGTTCCGACTCGACGAGATGCTCGCCGGCGTCGGTCTGGACGTGCAGCGGACCGAGATTGTCGTCGCTTGTCCACAGCATCGCCTTCTCGCAGAACACCTCGAGGCGGCGGCTCGACTCGCGGCTGAGCACCTGGTGCCAGACGCTCGTCAGCTGGGCGACGGATCCGTCGGCGAACGTGAACGTCGCCGCGGCCGTGTCCTCGATGCCCGCGAATCCGAAGCGCGACGCCGTGCGCGCGGAGACCTCGACGGGATCTCCGAGTGTCCAGCGGAGCACGTCGACGTCGTGGATCGAATGCTCGATCACCGTGCCGCCGCCCGCGTGTTCGACGTCGCCTCGCCACGTCGAGCCGTAGAGACCCTGCACCGGAAAGTACTGGTCGTCGCGCATCACGGCCGCGAGCACGCGCCCGTGCTCGCCCGACGCAACCGCCTGCGTCAGATTCCGGAACACCGGTGCCCACCGCAAGACGAGGCCGACCTGGTGAGGCACCCGTTCCAGTGCCCCCGCGACGCGTGTCGCGGTCGCGAGATCGGGGGCCAGCGGCTTTTCGCAAAAGATCGCCAGACCACGATCGGCCGCGGCCACGACCGCCGCGAGGTGGGCCGCGGTCCAGGTGCACACCCAGACCACGTCGACGACGTCGAGAAGATCCTCGAGCGTCCCGTACGGCTCGCCGCCCTGGCGACGCGCCACCTTCGCAGACCGATTCGGGTCGTTGTCGTAGGTCGCGGTGAGCCGCGCGTCGATGAGCTCCGCGTCGGTGAGCTGTTGCAGCGCGAGTGCGTGCACTGTCCCGATGTGACCGCAACCGACCAGGCCGATCCGGATCATCTCCTCCCTCGCAGTTCCCCGTTCGGATCGACGAGCGTCGCGGGACCGACCGCACGGGAACCGAAGCGGTCGCGCACCTCGTCTACCGCGCGTTCGACGGCGGCGCGCCGTGCCGTGTGCCGGCGGCGTTCACTCTGCGCATCACCCGTCAAGTCGAGAGTCGTCTGCGTGCCCGTGACCGAGTCGAGTCGCGACAGCGCCACCCCCAGGAGGCGCACGCCGCGGCCGACGTCGAAGTCGGCCAGAAGCGCACGCGCCTCGTCGAGCACGACGCTGCTCACATCGGTGGCGTCCGCCAGGGTGCGCGCCCGCGTACGGGTCTCGAAGTCGCCGAACCGGATCTTCACGTTGACCGTGCGCGCCGTGAGCCCCGCGGTCCGCAGGCGCGCGCACGCGCGATCAGTGAGGCGGACGAGCTCGCGCTCGCACTCGGCGAAGGTGTCGAGGTCGGCCGCGAACGTCTCCTCCGCGCCGATCGACTTCGTGTCGCGCTCGGCAACGACGGCGCGGGGGTCGTCGTTGCGGGCGAGTGCGTGCAGGTGACGACCGAGCGCGCGGCCGAGCGCGCCGACGAGGGCGTGCTCGTCGATGACCGCGACGTCGCCGATCGTCCGGAGCCCCATGCGTTCGAGCTTCGCCATGGTCGCGGGCCCGACTCCCCAGAGCCGCGACACCGGCAACGGCGCCAGGAAGATCTGCTCGGTCCCCGGCTCGACGACGAGCACGCCGTCGGGCTTGGCCAGTTCGCTCGCGAGCTTGGCCAGGAACTTGGTCGACGCGGCCCCGACCGACACGCAGAGACCCGCCTCGTCGAGCACCCGCCGGCGGATCGTGGTGGCGATATCGGCCGGGTCGCCGAGCATGCGCCGCGCGCCCGCCACGTCGAGGAACGCCTCGTCGATGGAGAGCTGTTCGACGAGCGGCGAGATCGACGCGAGGACGGCCATGACCTCGTGGCTCTTGTCGACATAGCGCGCCATGCGCGGCGACCGGAACGTGGCCCGCGGACACGCCTTGCGGGCGAGGGCCATCGGCATCGCCGAGCGTACGCCGAACGCGCGGGCCTCGTAGCTGGCGGTGCTCACGACTCCGCGGTTGCCGAGGCCGCCGACGATCACCGGCTTGCCCCGCAGGGCAGGATCGTCGAGTTGCTCGACCGCTGCGAAGAACGCGTCGAGATCGACGTGCAGGATCGTTGCGTCTCGGCGCGCGGTCACGGCTTCGCGCGCACGACACGCATGTCGTCGCGCGTCGTACCGAACACGTCGTAGCGAAATCCGACACCGCTCCCCGGCTCCCAACGGTCGCGCAACCACGCCGCCAGCGGCTCACCCACCCACCGGGCACACGACGCGAGCAGCGCGGCACACTCCGTCGGTGGGACGAACGCGGCCTCGACGACGATGCCGTCGGGATCGTCGACGAACACGTCACCCTCGAAAGCCACCGCGAGGTGCACTTCGCAGCGCATCCGCCAGCCCATGTCGGGAGCGTGGGCCTGCACCTCGTAGAGGGGCCCGCTCCACTCGCGCACGCGCAGACCGGTCTCCTCCTCCACTTCACGCGTGAGACCGGCGATGAGATCGGTGTCGTCGGCGTCGATCACACCTCCGGGCGTGCTCCAGTCTTCGATGCCGCCGCGGCGTTGATTGCGCACGAGCAGCACACCATCGGGTGTCTCGAGCAATCCTCCGGCGACAGTCCACTCACGCACGGCCGACAGTCTCGCGCTTCCCTCGTGCACGGGGCGCGCCGGTACGATCGCCCGGTGGCTGCCGAGATCACGCCGGAGCATCCCAACCTGCCCCGCCGCGGCGCACTCGCAGCGATGTTCGTCGTCATCTCGCTGTCCGGCGCGCTCGGCGGGCTGATCGGGTACAGCCTGGTCGCGACGACGTGTCCAGACACGCCGACGCGGGCCGAGCAGCTGCTCGAGCAGATCCGCGGCTTCCAGGTGCACGTGCCGTCGTGCGCGCTCAAGGAGCTCGGTGCCGCGCTCGTGGGCACGGTCGTCGCCGCGATCGGCGCGGCGACGATCGCGATCCTCGTGGTGCGGGCCCAGTCGGAATGGCGCGGTCATGCCCCGACCCCGCGCGTCGACACGTAACACCGCCCGGCGCGACGGGGGAGCTGCTAGGCCAGCGCGATCCGCCGGAACGCTTCGGCGAACTGCACGCCCGCCATGCGGCCGGCATCGATCGCGCTCTCGCGCAAGAAGTCGCGGAACCAGTCGCCGGTCTCGACGAGTTGGCTCGCGTGACAGAACAAGGCCTCGATCTTGCGTTCGAGGGTGGCGCCGACGTCGACCCAGACGTTCGGCTCGAAGGTACCCGAGAGATACAAGGCGCGGACCTGATGGGTCGCGAGGCCTTCTTCGGACAGCTCCGGGAAGTAATGCGGGTTGCCGGCCGCCGGTGCCACCGCGTCGAGCATCGCCCAGCCGGTGACGCGGTGGTCGCGGTGGTTGACGTAGGCATCGCCGAAGAACACCGCGGTCGGGTCGGGGCAGCACACCGCGTCGGGTCGCACCGAGCGGATCAGGCGCACCAGCTCGAGCCGCAGGGCGCGGTCGTCGGCTATCTCACCGTCGGCGTGGTCGAGATGGTGGTGCTCGTTGATCCCGAGCACCAGGGCCGCCGCCGCCGTCTCCTCCACTCGGAGCCGCGCGAGCGCGTCGAGGTCGGCGTCGGGGTCGTTCGTGCCCTTGTCGCCGCGCGTGGTGACGACGACATGGACCTCGGCTCCCGCGTCGGCCCAACGCGCGAGTGTGCCTCCGGCCGAGATCTCCGGGTCGTCGGGATGCGCGTAGACCGCGAGCACACGCGCCGGGATCTCGTCGTGCAACATCGTCAAGCTCTTCCGAGTTCGTCGAACGCGTCGATCGTCGCGGTGATCGCATCGTCGTCGACGTCGTTGTGCGTGACGAGGCGGACCGTGCGCGGATCGATCGTGCCCACACGCACGCCGAGACGTCCGAGCCGTTCGACGAAGCCGACCGGGAGCGCGCGCAGATCGGCGCACACGATGTTGGTACGGACCGTCTCGGGATCGACGCTCACCGGCCAGCGACTCGCCAGGGCGTCGGCCAGCCGGTGCGCCCGGGCATGGTCGTCGGCCAGGCGCTCGACCATCGTCTCGAGCGCGACGACCCCGGCCGCCGCGATCACGCCGGCCTGGCGCATGCCGCCACCCCAGCGCGCGCGATACGCCCGGGCCTCCGCGATCACGTCCGCCGCCCCGCACAGGAGCGACCCGACGGGCGCGCCGAGACCCTTGGACAGGCAGAACATCACCGTGTCGGCCGTCGCGACGAGCTCGCGTGGTACGGTGCCGAGCGCGACCGCGGCGTTCCAGATGCGCGCACCGTCGACGTGTACGCGCAACGCGCCGGCCCGCGCGATGGCGCAGAGGGTCGCCATCTCGGCGGCGGCGATCGGCGCACCCGACAGCGCCATATAGGTGTTCTCGATCACGAGCAGGGACGGCTGTGGCAGGTGGTGCGCGGTGCCGTCGATCGCCGTTTGCACGCCGTCGGGGAGATCCCACAACGGATGCATCTGCACCCCACTGTTGCCGGGAGCCGCGGCCGCCTCGTAGCGGTAAACGTGCGCGCGGTCGGGACACAACACCTCGGTGCCCGCCTCGGCGAGCACGCGCATCGCGAGTTGGTTCGCCATCGTCCCCGACGGCACGTAGAGCGCAGCCTCTTTTCCGAGCAGGGATGCCGCGAGCGATTGCAGCCGGTTGACGGTCGGATCCTCGCCGTAGACGTCGTCGCCGACCTCGGCGTCGGCCATCGCGCGGCGCATCTCCGGGGTAGGTGTAGTGACCGTGTCGGACCGGAGATCGATCAGGGTCACGACTCCTGCCAACCCGGCTTCACGGGCCGCATCAACCCCTCTTGCATGACCGTCACCGCGAGCCCACCGTCGTGGCGGAAGATGAAACCCTCGGCGAGACCGCGCGCACCTTGGGCCGACGGACTCTTCTGGTGGTAGAGAAGCCACTCGTCGGCGCGCAACGGTCGATGGAACCACATCGCGTGGTCGAGGCTCGCGATCATGAAGCGGTCGTCGTCCCACGAATTCGCGTGGGACATGACCGCGGTGTCGAGCAGGGTCAGGTCGGACGCGTACGCGACGACGCACGCGTGCAGCAACGGGTCGTCCGAGAGCTTTCCGTCGGCACGGAACCAAACGAGCTGTTCGGCCTCGCGCGGGCTCGGATCGGGATCGAGCCACCGCGGCAGCCGTGACGAGCGGGTGTCGATCGGGCGGTCGCGCCGGATCCACTCGACGAACGCGGGCGGGAAGCGATCGACGTACGGCTCGAGTCGCTCACGCATCGTCGGCAAGGTGTCCGGATCGGGCGCGTCGGGCATCGGGTACTGGTGCTCGGGACCGGGCTCGTCGACGTGGAACGACGCCGACAGATTGAAGATCGCGCGCCCGTGCTGGATCGCGACGACGCGCCGAGTCGTGAAACTGTGCCCGTCGCGAATGCGGTCGACGTCGTAGACGATCGGGATTCGAGGATCGCCGGGGCGCAGGAAGTATGCGTGCAAGGAGTGCACTCGGCGGTCGGAGTCGACCGTCCGTCCCGCCGCGACGAGCGCCTGGCCCGCGACCTGGCCTCCGAACACCCGCTGGCGGTCCTCGTCGGGACTCACGCCCCGGAACAGGTTGACCTCGAGCTGTTCCAGCTCCAGCAGGTCGATGAGATCGTCGAGCGCGCGCCCCATGGCGGCGCCGATGCTACCGGCGCGAGCCCATCAGCCCGGCCGGGCCGCTCATCAGCCGAAGAACACCGCCGCGGTCTCGAAGAGCCGGCCGTCGACGGTCTTCAGCTGGGCGACCCCGTCCTCGATCGGGATACGCACGACGTTGGTTCCCTGCAGCGCGACCATCTTGCCGAAATCGCCCTCGTGCGCCGCGTCGATCGCCTCGATCCCGAATCTCGTCGCGATCACGCGGTCGTATGCGCTCGGGGTTCCGCCGCGCAGAACGTGGCCGAGCGACGTCATCCGCGCCTCGTAACCCGTGCGCCGCTCGATCTCGTCCGCGAGGCGCTGACCGACTCCACCGAGGCGAACATGGCCGAAGTCGTCGGTCTCGCCCGTCTGCAGCTCCATCGTGCCTTCCTTCGGCGTCGCACCCTCGGCCGCGACGACGATCGAGAAGTTCGCACCCTGCTGGTGGCGGTGCGTGAGACGGTCGCAGATCTCCTCGATGTCGAACGGCTCCTCGGGAATCAAGATGATGTCGGCACCGCCGGCCATCCCCGAGTAGGTGGCGATCCAACCCGCGTGCCGGCCCATGACCTCGACGACCATCACCCGGTCGTGGCTCTCGGCCGTCGTGTGCAAGCGGTCGATCGCGTCGGTCGCGGTTTGCACCGCGGTGTGGAAGCCGAACGTGAAGTCGGTTCCGGACAGGTCGTTGTCGATCGTCTTCGGCACGCCGACCACCTTCACGCCGTCGCCGTCGAGCCTCAACGCGACGCCCAGCGTGTCCTCGCCGCCGATCACGATGAGCGCATCGACCCGATCCCGGGCCAACGTCGCGAGGACCTGCCGCGGGCCGTCGTCGGCCTTGTAGGGGTTGGTACGCGACGTGCCCAGGATCGTTCCGCCGCGCGGAAGCAGACCGCGTACCGCGCCGA